>JALYJX010000199.1 GCA_030775065.1 Gemmatimonadota bacterium
GCGTTGAGCGGTACCCTGCTGCGCGAGTTTAACGAGTCGAGTTTTAGCCTCACGAGCGGCGGTGCCCTGCCCTGCCAGTCCGGAGAGCCCGATCGAGAGGTGCCCGAAGGTGATCAGCAGCGCGCCGATCGAGATGGCCCGCTGCAGGCCAAGCCACCGGTCGGCCACCCAGCCGCCGGGAAGCGACGCCAGGTACACCGAGGCGGCATAGATCCCCACGATCGCCGAGGCCTGGCTACGATCGAAGCCGAACCCGCCGTCGAGCAGGGCGGCCGACATGAACAGCACCAGGAGCGGGCGGAGCCCGTAGTAGCTGAACCGCTCCCACATCTCGGTGAAGAAGAGCGTCGACAACCCGCGAGGATGTCCGAAGAACCTGCGGTCGCCGGTCCACTCCTCCAGTCCGGACGGGGCTGAATCTGTTGCGACACTGCCACTCTGCGGCTGCTCGAACACTGACTTGTCGGTCATGATTGCCTGCCGATTGAGGGATCTAGTTGTTTGAACGCGAGAGCTGCTCCACGACGGGAAGATACCGAACCGGAGGATTCACGGCGCCGGCTTCCTGCTGTTGTTCCCACGAAACATGCGTGGGTGGCTGCTTGATACACGCGACGAAGTGTCCTGGTGCCTTCTCCTCGAGCGGGGGAACGATCTTCGCGCAGGCGGCATCCTTCGCCGGATGGTGGCAGCGGGGATGAAATACACATCCGGATGGTGGCGACGCCGGTGAAGGAACGTCTCCCTGCAGCAGAATCCGCTCTTTCCTGATTCTGGGATCAGGTACCGGAACCGCGGAGAGAAGCGCCTGCGTGTAAGGCATCATCGGCTCGTGATACAAATCTTCAGCCAGTGCGAGCTCGACGATCTTTCCGAGGTACATCACCGCCACCCGGTCCGAGATGTGTTTCACGACCGAGAGATCGTGCGCGATGAACAGGTAGGTGAGCTGGCGGTCGCGCTGCAGATCGCGCAGAAGGTTTATGACCTGTGCCTGGACTGACACGTCGAGCGCCGAGACGGGCTCATCGCAGACGATGAAACGCGGCTCTACGGCGAGAGCACGCGCGATACCGATGCGCTGGCGCTGGCCTCCGGAAAATTCGTGGGGATAACGCGTGGCATATTCCCCACGGAGGCCCACTTCCTCGAGCAACCGCTTCACGATTGCGTTCGCGGCCGCTCCCTCCGCGAGACGGTGAATTCGGATTCCTTCGCGAATGGCTGCGCCTATGGTCATTCGCGGGTTGAGCGAGGAAACGGGATCCTGGAAGATGATCTGCATCTCCCGGCGAACCGCGCGCAGCGCCGAGGCACCAAGCCGCCGAATGTCGCGTCCGTCGAAGTCGATCCGGCCTTCGGTTGGCTCGATGAGGCGCAGGATCGAACGGCCTGTGGTCGTCTTTCCGCAACCCGACTCGCCGACGAGACTCAACGTCTCCCCGCGGGCGATATCGAACGAGACGTCGTTTACGGCGCGCACTGCACCTGTGGTCCGGCCGAGCAGGCCTCGCTTGATTGGAAAGTGCTTGCTGAGGTTTCGTATGGAGAGAAGCGGACCGGATTTTTCGCTGGTCCTCCCCGACTCAACGGCGCGAATGCGCTCGCGCGTGTCCGTCATCCAGCTTGGCTCGGTCATCAGGCGGGAACTCCGAGCTGCTCGACGAGCGGCGGGTGCGGGTGCGCTCTGCGCTCAGGCTCCAGCGCCAGATGACATCGCGACGTGTGCGCTGCGGAAATCTGATAGAGCGGCGGATGCTGCTGCTCGCAAAGCTCCCATGAGTACGGGCAACGATCGCGAAAGCGGCAGCCGGACGGCCAGTCGGTCGGGGGTGGCACCGAGCCGGGAATGACATTGAGCCTTTCGCGCGGCTCGCCCAGCTGCGGCATCGCCTGCATCAGGCCCTCAGTATAGGGATGGTGAGCCGCGGCGAACAAAGTCTCGACGTCGGCTTCTTCGACCACCTCTCCGCAGTACATAACAACGACTCGCGACGCCGTCTCTGCAACCACACCGAGATCGTGCGTGATCAGCAGGATGGAGGTGCCGAACCGCTTCTGAAGATCGACGAGGAGCTCGAGGATCTGAGCCTGAATTGTCACGTCGAGCGCCGTCGTCGGCTCGTCGGCGATCACGATAGCGGGATTCATAACGAGCGCCATCGCAATCAGCACACGCTGGCGCATTCCTCCCGAGAGCTGATGAGGATACTGGCCGGCGCGCTCCTCGGGGTCGGGAATTCCCGTCAGTGCCAGCATCTCGACTGCTCGCTTCCATGCATCGCGGCGCGATCCCTCGCCGTGGATGCGGACAACCTCCGCCACCTGATCCCCAACCGTGAAAACGGGGTTGAGCGCCGACATCGGCTCCTGGAAGATCATCGAGATGCGATTGCCGCGAATGTGCCGCATGGCAGAGTCGTCGAGCGTCACGAGATCGTTTCCCTCGAACATGATGCGGCTGCCCGGCTCGATGCGGCCGGGCTGCTGAATGAGGCGCAGTATCGATAGAGCGGTGACGGATTTTCCACAGCCGGATTCGCCGACGATGCCGAGCATCTCCCCTGGAGCTACCGAGAAGGAGACACCGTCCACCGACTTCGCTATCGCTCCCGGCGTGTGAAACCAGGTGCAGAGATTCTCGACTGAGAGGAGTGGCGCCGCGGTCTCGTTCATTCCGTTCCCATATGGCGTGGCTGCAGCGCTTCCCGCAATGCGTCGCCGAGCACGTTGAACGCCATCACCGTGAGAACGATGGCCATGCCGGGGAAAAACGAAATCCACCAGAGGCCGGCGATCTGGTCCGAGCCGTCCTGGATGATATTGCCCCAGCTGGGATCAGGCTGCTGGACGCCGATTCCGAGATACGAAAGCCCCGCCTCGAGTAAAATGACGTGTCCCACCCCCAGAGCCGCCGCGACAATCACCGGCGTCAGGATATTTGGAAGAATGTGCTTCAGCAGGATGCGTGCGCGGCCGGCGCCCAGTGCGCGCGCCGATACAACGAATTCCTCGCCCTTTATCGCAAGAACCTGACCCCGTACGATACGGCTCAGGCCGTACCACCCGGTGAGCCCGACAATTCCCACGAAGCCTGCCAGCGGAAGCTGCCGCCACGCCGCGAAGATGGCGATAAGCAGCAACAATCTGGGGATCGAAAGCAGAGCATCGAGAATCCGCATCATCACGGATTCTACGGCTCCCCCGGCGAATCCCGCGATTGCCCCGTATGCAGTGCCCAGCGTGATACTCACGAGCGTCGCCACAAGCGCGACGGCCAGGGAGACCCTGCCTCCGTACAGCACCCTGCTGAGGACGTCGCGGCTGAATGGATCAGTCCCGAAAGGATGAGAGGCCGATGGCGACTGGCTTCTGAGCCCGATAATGTCTGGCTGGACCGACGGATCGTATGGCGCAAACAAAGGTGCGGCGACACAGGGAATAATGATCGCGAGCAGAAGCGCGATTGCAGCAATCGCCGAGCGGTTCGACAAGAGACGCCGGGCGACGGTCCGCTTCGCCAGGAATGGGAGTGGCAGCTCAGCGATCATCGCGAATGCGCGGGTCCGCGACTCGATAGAGCAGATCGGCGAGGAGACTTCCGACCGCAACGAGAACGCTTCCGATGATCACCGACGCCATCAGCAGCGGATAGTCGCGGCTTTCGATCGAGTTCACGATGACGAGCCCCATGCCCGGCCAGGCGAACACTTTTTCAACGAACACCGCGCCGGTGAGCAGAGCGGGAAACGCGAGTCCGAAGAGAGTGATCACCGGAAGAAGGGCGTTGCGCAGCGCATGCCGGCGAACAATGCTGCGCTCCGGGACTCCCTTTGCCCGCGCAGTTCTCACGTACTCTGCGGGCAGCACGTCGAGCAGCGCCGCCCGCTGATAGCGCGCCACGACAGCGGAAAAGAGCAGCGTCAGAGTCGCTGCCGGGAGAACTGTATGACGCGCGATGTCGATGAACTTCCCCCACGAAGTCAGGCTCGAGTGCATCACCGAGTCGACCATTCCGCCGATTGGAAAAATCGGAAACCGGTAGGCGAGGAGCACGATGACCATCAGCGCCAGCCAGAACTCGGGCACCGAAAAGAAAAAGAGGGAAATGCCACCGAGGACACGATCGGTGAGAGAGCCGGGGCGGCTTGCCTGTGCGATTGCCAGCGCAATTCCGAGCGAGAAGCTGGTGGCCAGTGCGATGCTCATGAGCAGCAGCGTGTTTGGCAGCGCATCGCGAAGTACATCGATAACCGGACGTTGCAGCGAGAACGACCATCCGAGATCGCCTCTCGCCACGCTGCCGAGGTAACTGGCGAACTGCTGGGGCAGCGGACGGTCGAGGCCGTAGGCCGCCCGCCACTGAGCGCGCACGGCATCGGTGACGTTCGGGTTGTCCATCGCAGCGCCGAAGGGATCGCCGGGCGCGAGGTGAATCAGAATGAAGGCAATCGTCGCGACGAGTGCGACGACGACGGCTACCTGTGCGAGACGACGAAAAAGGTAGCGAGCCAACCGGCTATCGCGGGGGGCCGACCCGGTCGCGGGCGATGCGCTCTGTCGAAGGAATCCACCACTCGCCGATGCTGGACCACCATGCGTCCGGCCGGAGCGCTGGAGTTCGTATCCGACGGTTGATCGCCATCATCGTCTTCGGCTCCGCCATCCAGATTGCAGGCGCGTCGTCGATGATCATCTGGTAGGCGCGCTTGAAGTGCGCCCGCCGCGTGGGCAGGTCCATCGCCGAGAGTGCGCTGTCAGCCGCAGCATCGAATGCTGGATTGGAGTACGACCCGTGGTTCGATCCCCCGGACTTCGCTCCGCTCGTTCCCCAGGTCTGTCGGATCCCTCCGGGGCTCGCGTCGACGTGCCAGCCATGAAACACAGCGTCGAAAGCGCGCCGGTTCTCGAGGTCGACAAACGCGGCAATCTCCAGCCGATCGATGTTGACCTTTGCGCCAGCCTGCTTCAGCTGATCCTGGAGGATGACGGCCATGTTCATCCTGCTTCTGCTGACGCCGGGAACGCTGAGGGTGAACTCGAGACGGCGGCCGTTGCGCTGCCTTACGCTGTCGGCTCCGGAAACCCGCCAACCGAGGGAATCGAGCAGTTTGCGCGCACCGTCGAGCGAATACGGGATCTGCTTCAGCGTCGTATCGGTGGTCGGATACGCACGCACTGTCGGCCCGAGTGCCACCGCTGCGAGGGTGTCGTAGACGCTCTTTACCGTGCGTCCGCGATCCACAGCCATCGTGAGCGCGCGCCGGAGAGCGGGATCGCCGAACAATGAATGCGGCCGCGCGCGGTTCCGCGGATCGCGAAGATTGAGCGCCACAAAATTGTAATCGAGGCCCTGAAGAAGAAGAGGCCTCAGCTCGGGATGTGCGGCCAGCTGAGGCAAGTCTCCCATCGGCACCTGCTCCAGCACATCCGCTTCGCCACCGATCAAACGCGTGAAGACTGTCTTCGGATCGGGCGCGATGCTCCAGATCACACGATCGATGCGTGGGCGCCCGTGATAGTTCGCGGTGTCGGCGGCCACTTCGATGCTCGAGCCCGGGGTCCAGCTGACGAACCTGAACCTGCCGCTTCCCATCGGCTTGCGCGCGATGTCGGAAGTTCTGAGCGCCTGACCGCGAATGCCCTTCAACGCATGCTCGGGGAGGATCACCATCAGCATCGTCGCTTCGTAGAACTGTATCGGAGAGCGTTTTCCGAACCAGAACACCGCTGTCAGCGAGTCGGGAGCCGTGACAGAATCGATGCTCGCAATAAGCGGAGCAGTCGGCGACGCCGTAGTCGAATCCTTGTAGAGAGCGTAGGTGAAGGCGACGTCGGAAGCGCGCACCGGACGGCCGTCGTGCCATCGTGCCCGCGGGTCGAGCTGGAATTCAATCGAGAGCGAATCGGGTGACCACCGCCAGCTCTTCGCGAGTCGTGGCGTGAAGCCGGCATCACCAACAGTGTTCAGCTCCGGTCCGAGATCAGCGAGGTGATCGTACGTCTGATCGGATACCGCTTTGCCTGTGGTCGTCGCGTGGATGGGTGGGAACAGTCCATCCGGATCACCACCGACCGAGATGACGACAGTTCCTCCCCTGGCTGAATCCGCAGTCGATGAGGAAGACCGATCCTCCGCGGTACAGCCCATTGCGATCAGGAGCAGTGCTGCTAGCGGTCGAGTCTGGCGCATGTCTCCTTGACGATTGGAAGTCCTATTGGCGACAAAGTTGGGTCGTCAGCGTCTCCACGTCCACACTTCGTTTTCGAAGCACGGAAGCTCGGCGAGCGTAAGATCGCGGACTTCCGACTCGTCGAGCTCAAGCGCGTGCGGATCCTCGATCTCACGTAGCGCATCGATCAATGCACCCGCAATTTCGTCGGGCTGAGGTGTGCGGCCGAGCGCGCGCGTCAATGTTGCCGGCGGCGGGATCGTCGACGCGGCGTTCGGCGCGAGCCTGACGGCAGGGATCAACGACTGATCGTCATCGATCAGAATGGAGCCATGCTGCAGGAACGCGCCTGCTTCTCTCCACTGCGCGCTGCCGACCAGCTTGCGGCCGTCAGTGATCAATTCGCCCCGTGACGGCGTGGCAAAGCAAGGTGAATCGTTCAGCGTCGGTGTTGGACCTTCCCGGTCGGCCGCGGAAGCACCGACGCCGAGCCGCGCGAGCGCGGCGAGCAGAACTGAATTGATTCGCTCGTAGGATTCACGGATGCCAATTCCCGGGTCGACTGGTGCTGTGACGCTGTACGTCACTTCCCGGTGGTGGAGAAGTGCCCGCCCGCCGGTTGGCCGTCGCACGACGTCGATACACAGCGACCGCATCCGCTCCAGGTCGTAGCATCCAACCGCCGCCTGATTGCGGCCAAACGAGAGAGTCGGCTGCGCCCAGCCGTACACGGAAAACACTGATTCTCCGGTTTCGCGGGCGCGACGCATCAGTCCAACGTCCCTGGCCATGTTCTCGGCGCCGTTGCGGGGCGGTGCGACGAGGAAGCGCCACCTGCGATTCCTTCGCGGCTCTGTCATGCGATGTTAAATTGACTCCATCATGGC
>JALYJX010000200.1 GCA_030775065.1 Gemmatimonadota bacterium
CCATGACGTTGGCCGTCGGCAGCTCGGCGACGATGGCACGCTCGTAGGCCCGTGAATTGATCGTTCCCTGCGTGCCGATGACGCCCACATTGCCCGAGCGCGTTGCACGCGCTGCCGCGCGGGAGCCCGGCTCGATCACACCAATGATCGGCAGGTCGTATTCGTCCCGCAGCTCCGGCAGTGCGTGCGCCGTAGCCGTATTGCACGCAACGACGACTGCCTTCACACCCTGATCGCGAAGAAACGACGTGATCTCGCGGCTGTAGCGAGTCACTGTCTCCGGACTCTTCGGCCCGTACGGGACTCTCGCCGTGTCGCCGAAGTAAATGATGCTCTCGTTCGGCAGCTGGCGCATCAGTTCTCTGACAACAGTGAGTCCGCCAATCCCGGAATCGAAGACTCCGATGGGCGATGACGCGCTCGCTTCTCTCACCACGCGACGTATGCGGCCACGCGGATTCCACGACCCACAGAGGTCACGTTGACGTTGGTGTTGAAGTCGGCCAGGTTTGCCGCGACCCAGGCGTCCGCGCCGGAGAAGAGGTGATTGAAGACGATGGCGGCGAGCCAATCCTCGAGGTGCGTGCGTCGCGCGCGTCGGCGATCCGCGAGGTTCTTGTTCTTCGGGACTCCCACTGTTTTCGGCAACCCCGTCTCAGGATCGATGACTGGCTGTCCGTTTGCGTCCAGCACGGGTTCGATAACCGTGTCGCGGCGAGCGGCTGTTGCCTTGTCGAGATCATTCTTGGACTTGAGCGCCATGGCGATAGAGCCGAGCTCGGTCCCGATGAAGAGAGCTGCAGCCTTCGGACGGTAGAGCTGATATTGCGCGAGCCCCGGAACGAGCAGCGAGCGAACAAGAGCCGCGCGTGGGGACAGCGGCACCCGACACTCGTGAAGCTGTTGCTGGACCTCCCCGGCAATGACGACGCCTGGAACGTTCGGAGGGGGCGCCGGCTTTTGGCCCTGCGGCTTGCAGAGCTTTCTGGCGGCCCGTGTCGCAGCAGTTGTGTCGACTCTCTGCGCGTGCGCCATGGGCGGCGCGAGCGCAGTGGCAAAAAAAACCGCCAGCGCCGGAAGTGCGGTGGTGGCGGGAGAGTGTGGGAATCGAACCCACCCGGCCCGACTTGGTCGGGTCACACCAGTTTTGAAGACTGGGGAAGCCACCAGGCCCCATCCACCCCCGTTCTTGTCAGTCAACCACGATAGCAATGTTCTCTCGCTCGAGCACTTCGCCGATCTCCACCGCTCCTTCGATTTTCGAAAGATAGCCGGCGACTCGGCTCGGTGGCACGGCGACGAGCAGTCCCCCCGATGTTTGCGGATCGCACAGCAGCGCACGATCATCGTCGGACGTGCCGCGCCATTCAACAAGGTCCTTCAGGTATTCCTGATTACGCTTGAGGCCGTCGGTTGTAGCGCCCTGACTTAGAGCTTCGCGAGCTCCGGCCAGGATCGGTACCAACGCCGCGCGTATTCGGAGTGTCACCTTGCTCGCGCGGGCAATATGCGACGCGTGCCCGAGCAGTCCGTAGCCCGTGACGTCAGTCGCGCATTTTACGCCCGCTGCGAGCGCCGCGCGGCTGGCGGCGCCGTTCAAGCGCTTCATCACCTCGAGCATCTCCGCCCCTGCGGACGGTAACACGATACTCCGCTTCAACGCAGTAGCGAGAATTCCGTTGCCGATCGGCTTTGTAAGTATCAGGCGATCGCCCGGTTTTGCTCCGGCGTTCGTGAGCAGGAAATCCGGATGCGCGCGTCCGGTGACAGCGAGTCCATACTTGAGCTCCGTGTCGATTACGGTATGCCCCCCGATGATGAGCGCCCCCGCCTCGTGCACCTTCTCCTGCCCGCCGCGGAGAATGTCCGTGAGCACAGACAGCGGCAGCTCTCCCGTAGGAAACGCGACGATGTTGAGAGCCGTGAGCGGCTGGCCGCCCATGGCATAGACGTCGGACAACGCGTTGGCGGCAGCGACTTGCCCGAACTCGTAGGGGTCGTCGACTATCGGCGCGAAAAAATCAACCGTCTGCACGAGAGCGACGCCGTCGGCGATGAGGTAAACACCGGCGTCGTCGAACGTCTCACGGCCGACGAGGAGACGATCGTCCGTCATCGAAGGCAGAGGTGCAAGTGCTGATGAGAGGTCCCCCGGACCCATTTTGGACGCTCAACCGGCGCAGCGCGCAAATGCAGTGAGGCGGAACAGCTCTTCGCGCGTCTTGGAGGTGCCGGTCATTTTCGAATGTCTAGCTGGATGAGGGAAGCAGCGCGATCAGGTCCATCTCGATGAGTGCGCCGCGAGGAAGCGCGGCTACCTGAACAGTCGAGCGCGCAGGGCGCGCGTCGCCGGTCCACCGCCCGTAGATCTCGTTCACGATTGGAAAATGCGCGAGATCCTGAAGGTACACGGTGGTCTTCACGACGTCGCTCCAGGCGGCACCCGCCGATTCGAGGATTCCCTGAAGATTTTCCATCACGCGGTCTGTCTGCTCGACAATCCCGGCCTTCACCATCTCACCGGAGGCAGGATCGAGCGCTATCTGGCCTGCGGTAAAGAGGAATCCGTTGGCGATGATACCCTGAGAGTACGGGCCTATTGCTGCTGGCGCCCGGTCCGACTTTACATGCTTCAGCATCCATCATCTCCAGTTGCCTGTTTGATCCGTTTATCCGCGACGCAATGTTACTCAGGATGTTGTCACCGCCGCCAGACTGAAGAGACGCACCGCATTCGCCGCCACCGTCTCCCCCATTTTCTCCGTCGTCACTCCGCGCGCCGTTGCCAGGCGAGCTACTGTAAAGCTGACCCACGCCGGCTCGTTCCTTTTCCCCCGGTGCGGAACCGGCGCAAGGTACGGTGAATCGGATTCCGCCAGAATTCGGTCGTCCGGCACCAGCCTGAGGAGATCGTCGTCGGTCCACTTGCGAAAAGTCACAATCCCGCTGAACGAGATGTACCACCCGGCTTGCAGCGCTGCTTCGGCTAGCGCGTGCGAGCCGGTGAAGCAATGCAGAACACCCGTCACTCCCGCCTTCCCTGCTTCGCTGACCATCGCGCGGGTATCATCCTCGGCGTCCCGCGTGTGCACAACAACCGGGCGCTTCACCTCGGCTGCCAGTGCGAGCTGCTCGGCGAATGCGCGCCGCTGGTCGAGTCTGGGCGAGTTGTCGTAGTGGTAGTCGAGGCCGCACTCGCCGATCGCTACGGCGCCGGTCGCGACCAGCTCGCGGAGCTCTCCTGCATGAGCGACCGGCTCGAATCCCGCGGCATCGTGCGGATGCACTCCGGCTGACGGGAAGACATACCCGGGATTCTCCCGCGCAATTGCCGCAGCGTCACGCGCTGCGCCCATGACATTGTCGGCGCCACTGCCCGATCCGATGCACACTATCGCGCGGGCCCCCGTGTCGCGAGCCCGCCGGATTACCTCGTCGCGGTCGCCGGCGAACGCGGGGTCGGCGAGGTGCGCGTGGCTGTCGATGAACGGCGCGCGACCGATGTCTTCCTGGGCCATTTTCGCTCGATCCAGATCAGAATGGGAGCAGCCACATACATGGAGCTGAATGTGCCCGTGAAGATTCCGAACGCCATCACCCAGGCGAACGGCCGGATCACCTCGCCGCCCAGAAGCAGCAGCGCGAGAACCGACGTGAGCGAGAGCGAATGGGTGATGATGGAGCGTGGCAGCGTCTCGTTGATCGCGCGGTTCAGCGTGTCGTACAGCGACTCGTTGCGTGCCTTGCGAAGGTCTTCGCGCAAGCGGTCGAAGATGATGACCGTGTCGTTCATCGAATACCCGATCACGGTGAGCAGTCCGGCTACCACCATCAGAGACACTTCGAGATGCATCAGCTTCAGGAAGACGAGCGTGGCGATGAAATCGTGTGCCGTCGCCACTACGGCAGCCAGGCCCATGCGCCACTCGAAGCGCACCGCGAGATAAATAAGGGTGATGAAGAACGAAACGATCATCGCAATGAGAGCATTGCGCCGCAGCTCGTCTCCCACGCGCGGGCCGACCGCTTCCGTCCGCATGATCTCGGCGTTGCCCTCACCGTATGTCGACAGGAGCGTGGCACGGATGCGCCGCGCCACGGTGCCTGCTGCAGTGTCCTGAGAGGCTACCAGTCTGGGTTCCTGAGCGCGTATCGTGTATTCGGTAGGCGATCCGAATTGTGTTATCTCAGCTCCGTGCACGCCGGCAGCGGTCATCCGTGAGCGCAACGCTGCGACATCGGGTGGCTGACGAAATTTTACCTGGACGAGCGTGCCCCCCGTAAACTCGATGCTGTAGTTGATGGGAGCCTGGATGTACGAGATCAGCCCGATGAGCAGGAAGGCAGCCGTGAGGCCGGCCGCCCACTTCCACCAGCGGATGAAATCGTAATGCGTGTTATGGAATATTCTCAGCATCAGATGCTCAGGGTCTGCGGAGCTGTGCGCTGGCGATTCAGCCACACCATATAGAAGGTCCGGACGACAAAGATGGAGCTGATCATCGAGGCGATGATACCGGCGAGGAGCGTGACCGCGAAACCGCGGACCGGCCCTGTTCCAAACTGGTAGAGAACCGCCGCGGTGAGTGCGGCCGTGACGTTCGAGTCGATGATGGCAGTCATTGCATTACTGAAGCCCTCGTCGATTGCGGTCCTCACCGTTTTGCCTCGATCGAGCTCCTCGCGTATCCGCTCGAAGATCAGGACGTTGGCATCGACTGCGACGCCGAGCGACAGGACGAATCCGGCAAGACCCGGCAGCGTGAGCACTGCGTTGAAGCCCGCGAGCATTCCGAGTGTGAACAGCACATAAAGGAGCAGGCCCGCGACGGCAAAGGTTCCGGAGAACCGGTAGTAGCCGATGATAAGCACCACCAGCAGACTCACGGCGATGATTCCGGCGCGCCTTCCCTGATCGATCGAGTCCTGGCCAAGGCTCGGACCGACGTTGCGGATCTCGACAATCTTGAGCGGAGTGGGCAGCGAGCCGGCGCGCAAGACGAGCGCAAGGTCCGAAGCTGCCTGGAGATCCCTGCCGCCCATCGTTATCTGCCCTCGTGTACCGATGGCACCCTGGATGATGGGAGGACGTCCCATCACACGATCGTCCAGCACGATCGCCATGTAATCACGCAGGTGCTTGGTTGTTTCTGTTCGGAACCGGCGTCCACCCTCGTTGTTCAGAGTGAACGTCACCAGCGTGCCCTCGGTGGGATCGGTCACGGGCTTTGCGTCGGTCAGATAATCGCCTGTGATGATCGGTCGCGCGTCGAGGACGTACAGCGGGCGATACGCGTTGTTGCCAAGGGACGTCGTGTCGCTTCCCCAGCGGAGGACCTTCCCGGGCGGCAGTGCCGCCTGAACCGCGGGCAGCGAGAGATAGTAGTCAATCTTGTCCACGTCGGTTTGCGCGATGAAATACTCGCCGGGCATCTGCCCCTGCTGAATGAGACGGGAGAACGGGCCGCCTGCAGCGATAGCAGTGTCGGTCCTGGCACTGTCCGCCTTCGCGCTGTCCGTCTTCGTGGTGTCCGCTTTCTTCGTCGTGTCCTTCGTGAAGAGCGATTGGAGGCCTGCTGCTGCGGCCGCCGCACTGTCAGTGCGCGTCGAGGCCGCGGCACCGGCCGGCGTCTGCGCTGCAGCCGTCGACGCCGCGGATTTCGCCGCCGCGTCTATGCGCGCGAACGCCTTCTCGAGTGCCTGAGTCTTATCCGTAATCTGAAACTGGAGGAAGGCGGACTTCTGGATTACGTCCTGGGCACGCTGCGGGTCGTCAATCCCGGGGAGCTCGACGATGATCCGATTGTCCCCCGATTTCTGAACCAGCGGCTCCGACACGCCGAACTGGTCGATTCGGGTTCGAACAACCTTGAGAGCGCGATCGAGTGCCTCCACTTTGTCGGCAACCCGGCCCTTCGATTCGTCGACCTCGAGCGCGAGGTGCATTCCACCTTGCAGATCGAGGCCGCGCTTTAGCGGCACACGCTGGACGGTGTCGTAAACAAAGCCGTTTGGCCCTCTCACACGCTCCACGACCTGACGCGGATATAGAGCAAACAACGAGGCAGCGATTAGCCCCGCGACCAGTAAAAGCCGGTACCTCAGATTCATGCGACTGCCGGGGTGAAAGTTCCAGTTCGGGAATAACTTTTAAGGTTACCCGAGGCAGCAAATGGAGTCAACGAACGAAGCGCGTTTTCCCGGTCGCGCCCGAGCTGGCGTACAAGCTCGTCGGCGCTACCGAATTTCCGCGTGTCACGCAGAAACGAGATGAAATCGATCCTTACGGTTGTACCATAGAACTCGTCCGTTGCTCCAAAGAGATGCGCTTCGAGCGTGGTTTCGGTCTCTCCGAACGTCGGACGCGGGCCGAGATTCATCATCCCGCCGTACGGTCCGGCCGCGGTCTGCACACGCACCGCGTAAACGCCCTCCGGAGGGAGGAGCTTGCGTGGCGACGGCGGCGCAACATTGAGAGTAGCGAAGCCCAGCTCCCGGCCTCTTCCCTGCCCCCGTACGACAGTTCCGCCGACCGAATAAGGCCGGCCGAGTCCCTCCGCCGCGCGCGCGAGGTCTCCGCCTGCAACCGCACGCCGAATCGAAGTCGATGATACGTGCTGTCCGTCCGCTAGCGAGACGGCGTCGATAACGTCCACTCGAAAGCCGGAGCTCGCTCCGAGCTCGCGCAGGACGCTAACGTTGCCGGCGCGGTGGTGGCCAAAACCGTGATCGTGCCCGATCAGCAACTCGCGCATCCGGAAGCGGCGCCGGAGAATATGCTCGACAAAATCCTCCGCCGAGTACGCTGAAAGCGTGTGAGTGAACGGGACCACGGCGAAGTAATTGATCCCCGTCTCCGCAATCACCTCGAGCTTCTCATCGAACGACGTAAGCAACGGTGGCGCCGCGTTTGGATTCACTACTTCCAGCGGGTGCGGGTCGAAGCTCACGAGAACACTCGGCATGCCGGTCGCGGCAGCCCGCGACACGAGGCGTGCGAGAACGTCGATGTGGCCTCGATGGACACCGTCAAAAGTGCCGACCGTGACGATG
>JALYJX010000201.1 GCA_030775065.1 Gemmatimonadota bacterium
GTGCTCGCCGTGGTGCTCGAAGCGGGTGGACCGACATACCGCACGCACAGAAACCAGAACAGCCTGATACTGGTCGTCCTCAACGTCCTTAAGATCCGGCCGCGGCACCGTTACGCCGTTCTCGAAGTTGCCAGCTCCGCGCCGGGACAGATGGGCAAGCCTGCGCGGCTGGTCCGCCCCGATGTCGTGATCATGCTCAACGTTCTTCGCACTCATACAACGGAATTCGCCGACCTCGAGCAGCACGCGCAGGAGAAAACGATCCTGCTCCAGGCCCTCAAGCCAGGCGGAATTGTCGTGTTGAACGACGACGACCCGCTCGTGGCAGGCATGCCCGTGCCCGAAGGCGCGCGCGTGCACAGAATAGGCACGCGCGAAGGTGTCGAAGGGCGCGTCGATCGGATTTCCTCGAGCTGGCCCGATCGCCTGAAGTTCATGTTTCACCATGGAGGCAAGAGTCGCGAAGTGCGCACGCAGCTCGTCGGTTCTCACTGGATCACCACGGCTGCGGCTGCACTGACGACAGCCACCGCACTCGGCATCGATCTCGATGTCGCCGTCAACGCGCTGGCGACCGCTCAGCCTTTCGCCGGACGGCTTCTCCCGGTCCAGGTGCCAAGCGGTGCGATCATTCTGCGGGACGATTACAACGCTTCGATCGACGCGATCGACGCATCGCTCCAGGTTTTGGAGAACGCGACCGCGCTGCGGCGGCTCATTGTCATTACCGATATGTCGGACTTCGGCAAGAATCGCCGGCAGCGGTTCAAGTACCTGGCTGCGCGCAGCGCGAAGGTCGCCGACGGAGCGGTGTTCATCGGCGAGCTGGCGGAGTACGGAAAACGACGTGCGATCGACGCGGGACTTCCGCCGGAGACAGTTCACGCCTTTCCATCGATTCAGCGCGCCGCAGAGTTCCTGAAGAGCGAGCTAAGGGCCGGCGACGTGATGCTGCTCAAGGGCCGAACCACGGATCACGCGACGAGGATTTTCTTTGCTCAGCTCGGTACCGTGAAATGCTGGAAGGAATACTGTGGAAAGCGAATGCTCTGTGACATGTGTCCGGAGCTCGGACTCACCCGCGAGGAGAGAGGCCAATTCGCTCTTTGAGTCTCACCTCGCCGTTCCGGCCGATGCTGGACGTTCCGAGACTCCTCAGGCACGGAAGAGCCACGCGGGAGCAGATAGTTGCGTTCCAGGAGCGACGGCTGCGCGAGCTCGTCCACCACGCGTATGAGCGTGTCCCATACTACCGTCGCCTCTTCGATGAGGCACGGATAAAGCCTGCTGACATTCGGACGCTTGCCGATCTCCGCATCATTCCCATTACGACGAAGGAGACTCTGCGCGCGCTCCCGCGAGATGAGCTGCTGGCGCGCGGTGTCAATCGAAGTCGTCTGATAAAACACGAATCGAACGGATCCACCGGAATACCCGTGACAGTCTTTCGCCACCGCAGCGAAACAATCGCGCTGGCGGCAGTGCACCGCCGTGCGCGTTCGGAGGTGCGGATTGGACGGGGACATCATGTGGCGATTGTGAACTGGAGAAATCGCGGCGGAAGCTCGGCACCAAGAAAACGCAGCGGCAGTCTCATGCACAAACTCTGGGGCGTCGAGTCGACAACTCAAATCAATTGCGTGCTTCCCGTCGAGGAGATCTCGAAGTTCCAGAGCGTGGGCGAACCAGGGGAAGTGGTCGGCACGAGCCTGACCTATGCGGCCATGCCTTTCATTAGATACGAGCTGGGAGACGTGGTGACGCGCGGTCCCGACCGCTGTGCGTGCGGCAGCCCTTTCTCCACGCTCTCTGCGATTCAGGGGCGGGTAGTGGATTACTTCCCGCTGCCCGACGGACGGGTCATTCATCCGTACGATATAAGTGCGATCATCTGGGAAACGGCCTTCCGCTACATGCGACAATATCAGCTCGTGCAGGAGCGGAGCGACCGAATCGTTGCACACATCGCGCTGGTTTCCGAGGAATACCGGCGCGAGGTCCTGGCGGCAATGCGACGCGTCGAGGATTTGCTCGGACCTCAAGTGCAGCTCGTCCTGCACTTCGTTCAGGAGATTCCGCCGGGCGCCCGTGGCAAGTTCGGCATCTACCGCTCGCTGGTTCGATCAGAGTACGCCTGATGCTCGCGTACAAAATCAGCATCAGGCTGACATAAAACCGGCATTACCGATAGTCTCGCGTGGGGCGTCATTTTGAGCCTTATGGCCGCCGCTGCGTATACTCTCGAACAGATTCTCGACCTGCTCGACCGCTTTCACCAGCGTGCGACGTATGGCGCAGTGGCCGAACTGATCAGCAGGCCGACGCACTATCTTATGAACGGCCGGCCCCGGGACCCGCGCCATTCGTGGATTGTGGATCAGGACACATGGCTGCCAACTGGATACTTCAAGGACCAGATTCACCGTGACATCATCTCACGCGAAAGAGTCTTCTCGGCAGCCAAAGATCTCGACTCCTGGTTGCGAGCGCCGTCCTAGCGCACTCGCCAAGCTCGGTACATACAGTCTCTGCGCATGCATTTCCCTTGTCGGATGCGCCGAGTCGAAACCGGCCGGCAACAGCGGAGCAGGGAGCGGCACCCTCGTCATCGCAACGAACTCCGATCCGAAGATTCTCTTTCCGCCGCTCATCGCTTCCATACAGGCGAGACAGGCGGCGGAATCCATCTATGACTACCTCGTTGTTGTCGGCCCCGGGATGAACATCTTCGGCGACGCCGGGTTCCGTCCCCGTCTCGCCGAAAGCTGGAAGTGGTCGCCCGATTCGCTCTCCATCGCCTTCAGAATCAATCCAAAGGCGCGATGGCACGACGGACGCAGCGCCCGCGCGAGCGACGTTCGCTTCACATGGCAGGTCTATACGAATCGGCAGGTTGGCTCACCATCGGCCGAAAGTCTGAGCGACATCGATTCCGTGACTGTCGCCGATTCGCTCACCGCCGTCTTCTGGTATCGCGCGAGGTCGCCGCATCAGTTTCTCGACGCGAGCTACATGATGATCCTGCCCCGCCATGTCTTCGAGAAGATCCCGATGGATTCGCTGAGGGAAGCCGGCGTGCGCGTCGATCCGGTAGGAACAGGTCGCTTTCGCTTTCACAGATGGTCGAGGGAGTCGTCGTTCGAGATCACTGCCGATACAGCCAACTATCGCGGGCGCCCCGGGCTCGATCGCGTAATCTGGTCGGTTGCGCCGGATTTCCAGACAGCTGCAGCCAAGCTTTTCGGCGGCGAGGCAGATCTCTATTCCGGAATCCGGCCCGATTACGTCGCCGAGCTCGTGAAACATCCGCGGCTCCGTCTCGTGACACTCCCCGGAATGTCCTACGTGTTCATGGGGTTCAATCTCCGCGATCCGAAGTCAGAGCGGCGCCCTCACCCGCTATTCGCCTCGCGCGAGCTGCGACGGGCACTGACGATGGCCGTCGATCGCCGTTCACTCGTCGCGAACGTGTACGATACGCTCGCCCCGGTGGCAGTCGGCCCAACCGTTCGCGCTTTCCCGACAACCGATACGACGCTCCGACAAATCCCGTTCGACCCGCGGCGCGCGGCGGCAATTCTGGATTCTCTCGGATGGGTAACGCAGCCAGGTGAGGAGATGAGGAGGCGCGGGGGGAAAGCGCTGGAGTTCGACGTTCTTGTCTCAGCCTCCGCGCAGCCTCGAATGAGAATGGCGGTCCTGATCCAGGAACAGCTTCGACGGGTGGGCGTCCGCATGCGGATTGCAGCAATGGAGGGGAACACCCTGCGGGCGCGGTTCGGCAGCCGTGACTTCGACGCCATCATGTGGGACTGGTCACACGGCGCGACCCCAAATCAAGTGAGGCAAACGTGGGGTGGAGACGCCGCCCGCAGCGACCACGGCCTGAACCGGGGAGGCTACCAGAGCTCCCGCTTCGACGCCTACGTCGACAGCGCCATCTCGGCCATGAACCCCGCTGACGCGAGGCGCTATTTCACCTCCGCATACCAGACGATCATTGACGACGCACCGGCGATCTGGCTCTACGAGCCGAAGACGGTTATCGGTCTCGATCGTCGTATAAGAACCGGGCGCATGCGGCTCGACGCGTGGTGGATCGATCTGGGCGACTGGTTCGTTCCGGAATCGGAGCAGATTCCGCGGGATCGAATAGCCCGTAATTGGTGACTATGGTCGTCCGAAACAGCGAATTCGAGCCTAATGATGCAAAACCGGCATGCGTTGATACAATTTCGGCATTTCGCTTCCCTGAGCGTAGGGCATTATTCCGGAATCCGACCTACATCGTGAGCTATTCCAAATGGTAAAGCATCAAGCCTACTTCGATTTCCTCGCTGGCAGCGACGCGGGTGCACCCGAGTGGCAGCCTGTTCTGGCTGGTCTGGCGGCATTGCGTCTCATCGACGCGCGAACCGACGTCGATCGGTCAAACCGCGAGCGCGATTGGGCATCGTTCGAGAGCGTTAGACACGTCGTCACCGCCGTCAACGTTGGTGACCCCGTTCGCGCGATACTTCTCCGGCTCATCGAGACCGTCAACCGGGACGACATTCCCCGCGAGGACGTGGGTCAGGGCCTGATTTCTTACGGCCGCGCGCTCAACTTTGCCGGCCGGTGGGCACTCGCCTGCGACGCCTTTGCGAGTGCAGACAGAGCGGCTGGCGCTCCTGTAAATCCGCGCCTTTCGGTCGAAGCGAACATCGCTCACGGGGCAGCGGCGAGGAAAATGGGCGACTGGGCCGCTTCGGCTGACGCTTACGCGCGGGCGGCCCACATTGCCACCACAGTCGGCGACTCCGGCGGTGCGCTTCAGGTGGACGTTGGTGTCGCGAACAATCACATGGCGCGTGGCAATCTTCCCGCTGCCGAGTCGCTGCTGGACAACGTTATCGGGAAGGCGCGTACAGGCAGGTTCGACGAGGTGCTTGGCCTCGCGTTGCACTCTCGCGCCTCCGTCGCGCATCTGAAGGGCAGCTACGCCGATGCGGTTCGACTCGGACACGAGGCGCTTGAAGCGACAAGCAATCTCACCGCCCGCGACGGAATTCTCTCCGATATTGCGGCCGCGTTTGCCGGGATGGGGATGCGTGAGGCGGCGCGCGACGGATACCTCATCGTCGCAGTGACGGCACAATCGCAGTGGGTCCGCTGGCAGGCGACGCTCAATCTCATGGAGCTTGCGGCGATCGACGGTCGCGAGGCGGATTTCGACGCTTACGCGGGCGAGCTGGAGACAGCGCCGCTAGCCCCGAGACTGCGTGCGTACTACTACATCTTCCTCAGCGCCGGCCAGCATAAGTTCGGCAGGAATGCCGAGGCCGAGGCCTCGCTGGCCGAGGGGCTGGAATTCGCGCAGAAGAACCAGCTGCACCAGATCGCGCACGAGGCGCAAGCTGCGATTGCCGAGGTCGAGTCACGTGCGGGCGGGCGTCCCGAGCCGGTCGTGCCGCCGGTGAACGCGGAAGTGCCGTCGAATGTCAGCTACGTCGCGAACGCGCTGAGCGATCTGCTCAGAGAAGCTGCCGCCAGCTCCCCCTGAGGTGGACAGGGGGAGCCAGTGGAGGGGAGGCTAGCCGTCCTTGCAGGTATCGGAGCCACCGGTGATCGGGCAGGCGTTCCTGGGGCCGGTGAGATCTGCGCATGCTGTGAGGGCGAGGGCGGCGATGAGGGCGGCGAGGGTGAGCAGGTTCTTGCGGGGCATGGACGACTCCTTGGGGAGGTGAGAAACGCTGAAGCGCCCAAGCTAGGCCGTTCAGCCTATAGGAATAGGCCGATTTTGCTACGCGAAGTGCTGGTTTTGTATCAAAAGTGCGGTTTTTCATCAGGTTTTGCTCGCGCCAGGGAGAGACACACCCCAAGTTGGGGGAATGTCATTCCACGTCCCGCCGTGAGCCTCGTTTTCTTTTTGCCCGACCGGCTCCTCGCCCATGTCAGACATGTCTTCATTAAGGAAAACGATCTCGTGACTGCACGATCCTGGGAGGAGCTGGACACCATCATCCGCCAGAAGCCAGTGACGGCGTTGATACTCGACCCGGCGGCTGACGGCGTGATGAATGTGGACGCGGTCGTGAAGCTCCTGAAACGCTACCCGTCGCTTCCGGTCGTGGCCTATGTCGTTCTCAACCAGGAGTCGTTCGGGGCTGTCGCTCAACTGTCGCGGCAGGGGCTCGAGAACGTCGTGCTGCAGCGATTCGACGATTCGCCACAGCGTTTCAGGGAGGTCGTGGAGCGCGCGCAGGGAAATCCGCTCAAGAGGAGGGTGCTGGCCGCGCTGCGCGCGCGACTGAGTGAATTTCCGATCAAGCTCGTTTCGACGGTGAACGAGATGTTCGAGTCACCGCATCGATTCTCGAGCGCGCAGGATGTTGCGTTGAGGGCCGAGATGTCGACGATCCGGCTCTACCGCTGTTTCACCGCCGCCGGCCTCGGCTCACCGAAGAGAATGCTGCGTGCGGCGAAGCTTCTGCGTGCGGTGGGCTACCTGAGTGATCGCGGGTACTCCGTGCGCGATGTCGCGAAGAAAGTCGGCTATCGAAACGCGCGACTTTTCGGCGAGCACACGCTCGATGTGTTTGGGCTTACGCCGTCAAGGGTGCGGAGTCATCTCACGCCCGAGGACGCCGCGGGAAAACTGCTGAAGTGGCTCGCGGAAGTGCCGGAGGTCGCGCCGAAGTAAAGCCCCAGCGGGACGTACTCTTGTTAAGTTGTGCCTCGACAACAGGATCGCAACCATCCCGCGGAGTACCGTCCGTTGAGAATCATTACGTTAGTGAGAGCGGCGCTGGTGCTCGCGACTGGCGCGGCCTGCGCGGCCCCCGGTGCCCGATCCCCTCGATCCTCTTCCCCTCCCGGAGTAGTCAGCAGCGATACGCGAGTGGCGCCGAGATTCGAGGCCATCGATTTCCGGCGGGGGAGATGGTTCAAGGGCAACACTCATACGCACACCAATAAGAGCGATGGCGATTCGACACCCGAAGAGGTCGCAAAATGGTATCGCGACAACGGCTACAACTTTCTCTTTATCACCGATCACGAAACCATCACAC
>JALYJX010000202.1 GCA_030775065.1 Gemmatimonadota bacterium
GATCAATCGAGACACGACCCTCTCCGCACAGGCGTGGATTCTCCACACCCAGATCGCCGATGAAGTCGCCGCCTCCGCCCAGAACGACATCGTGATCTGCGACCGGTCGGTTCTCGACAACTATGCTTACCTCGTAGCACGGGTTGGACGGCGACCCGAGCTCGACCCGCTTGTGGGCAGCTGGATCCGCACCTACAGCGCGCTCTTCAAGGTCCCGGTACTCGAGGCGCCGTCGTTCGATGGCACGCGCGCCGTGAGCCGGAGCTTTCAGATGGAGATCGACGGGATCATCGATGAGCTGCTGGCGGCGTTCGCCGTCGACGCTCTGCCGCTCGATCCCGCTGACCGCGATGGCTGGATCCCGACGGTGATGCACGCGCTCGACCTGCCGATGCGTCCGCCTCAGATCGACTTGTTCGGAGCGGCGGCAGTCGGCGGCTGAGGTTCGCGGTCTGTCAACACCGGCATGAACGGTGTCCATGGGCCGACTTCGTTTCGATACTGCTTGGCCATCACGCGCGCGATCTGCGCGATGTGACCGAGGTCGTGAACTACCCACGCGGCGATTAGCTCCTGCAGGGTCACCGGGCCGAACGTCGGATGTGTTCCCTCGAGCCCGAGCTGCGCTGAGGTAAGCTGCCACGTGCTCAGCTCCGCGAGATTCTCGGCGCGGAGCCGGGCAAATTCATCGAGCAGCGAATCAAGACTGCGACCAACATTGCGCTGGCGGTGACGGAACCGATCGTACGGGGTGAAGTTTTTGTCGGTCGCGTCCGACAGCATGATTCGCGCGCGCGTCATCCAATCCGTTTCTTCGCCGTCGATGAGATGCCCGACGACGTCGAACGGACTGAACGTTTCCGGTCCTTCGTTCCCTCGGACGAGAGGCTCGGCAACTCCATCGAGAAGTGCGTGGAGCGTCGCCGGCGTCCGGCGCAGAACGTCTATCGAGTCATCGAGATCGAATCTCACGTGCGCGCTACCTGTACGCTGCGGCATTGGTGAAAGTTAATTCCATGACCATGAGCAACGACCGCGTGACCCGCTACGCGATTGAGGCAGACGTTCCGGAGATTGTGCGAATCATCAACGCCGCATTCCGCGTCGAGGATTTTTTTATCGACGGTGACCGCACGAACGCGGCGGACATCGGCGCGCGGATGGCTGATCCGCATGTTCGCTTTCTCGTCGTCGATGCGGACGAGCCGGGCGCGCTCGCGGCGGCCGTCGTTGTGGATGTCCATGACGGACGAGGGCACTTCGCGATGCTTTCAGTCGATCCTCCTCTTCAGGGACGCGGGCTCGCCCGGGTTCTCATGAATGCAGTCGAGGACCACTGCCGGGCGGAGGGATGCGACACAGTCGAAATCGAAGTGGTCAATCTGAGGGAAGAGCTTCCGGCCTTCTATAACGCGATGGGATACCTGCCGGCCGACACGGCGCCGTTTCCCGACAAGGCGAAACTGCGCCGCGACGCGCACATGGTGCTGATGACGAAGCGCTTGAGCGCGTCCAGTTAGAAAGTGATGCGCGTCGCGTGAGCCGTCGCGTCTCCTCCCCCTGTCGCAGGTTTGCCCGCCATGTCGAGGTTCTCCCACTTGATCGTCGAGTCGTAGGAGTTTCCATCGGCCGCGAGCGTTATGATCTCGGTGAGGACGCCGTGACCGGTCGGCATCCATCCGCCGCCGCTGGCGATGTCCTGAAATGCCGCAGGAGCCTTTGTCGGATAGAAGATGTACTTCGCCTCGAACCTGTTGGGGCCTGCCTGCCTCCAGACGCCGTACGCCGGCGGCACGGGCGGGGCGCCGTCGTAGTTGGATGATTCGGTCATCGTCCCGCCGAGATTGAACACGTAGAGGAATCGCAGATCCTTTATTGGCGCGAAGGGGCCGCTGGTGAACTGGACATTCCCCTGCCACGCACCGACCAGGGCGCTCGGATCCGGTGCTTGCGTCGCACCCTTTGACGAATCAGCTGAAGATGAGGGCGATGGCGAACAGCCGAGGACTAGCAAAGCGACGGACAGCAGGGCGAGGCGGGCGAAAGGCATCTTGTCTCCTTTTGGAGGTGCACTCGGGATGAACTTGAAGCGAACGGCACGATGGCGCTATCGGCTGAAAGCCGAGTTCGGAGTTCGCGACGTCACCGGCGAGGTCACAGAGCTCGTCGGTGAATCTGGCGTCGCAAACGGGATTGTCGTCGTCTCCATCACCGGATCGACAGGTGCAATCACGACGATCGAGTTTGAACCGGGAGCGCTGAAGGATCTGCGCGATGCGCTCGACCGAATTGCACCCACCGGGGCGCACTACGACCACAACGCTCGCTGGGGTGATGGAAACGGATTCTCACACGTTCGGTCCGCGCTGCTCAAGACCAGCATCAGCCTTCCGGTCGTGGATGGAGAGCTTGTCCTCGGAACGTGGCAGCAGATCGTCGTGCTGAATCTCGACAACAGGGAGCGCGAGCGTGAAGTCGTGGCTGTCGTGTGCCCAGCTCAGCTGGCGGGCGAACCATGAGCGTGAGCTCACGTCGCGTGCTGTTCGCCTGCGCGTGCCTCGGCCTGCTGACGTTCGGTATCGTATTCACCACGCTCGGATCCGTGCTTCCGTCGATCATCGAGCGGTTCGGAATCGACAAGGCCCAGGCCGGCGGGCTTTTCGTGCTCATGACAGTCGGAATTCTTGCCGGCTCGCTCGTATTCGGCCCGCTGGTCGATCGTTACGGATACAAGGGAATTCTTCTCGCGGCGATCGGATTGACGTTCATCGGTCTCGAGGGAATCGCGTTCGCGCCGTCGCTCGCGCTGCTTCGGTTGGCCATCGTGATCATCGGATTCGCCGGCGGCATCGTCAACGGCGGCACGAATGCGCTGGTGGCCGACATCAGCAGCGGCGAGCGCGGCGCCAGCCTCAATCTGCTCGGCGTTTTCTTCGGTGTCGGGGCAGTGGGTGTTCCATTTCTGCTCGCGACACTCACGGGGCGATTTACACAATCGGCACTGATCGCCTGCATTGGCGCGCTTGCGCTCGTTCCACTGGCGGTTATTGCGGTAACCGGCTTTCCTGCGCCGAAGCAGCCGCAGGGATTTCCGATCGCCGCCGCCGGTGGACTTCTCAGGGACCCGCTGATCCTGCTGATGGGATTGATGCTTTTTCTCGAGAGCGGACTCGAGATCACCGTTGGCGGATGGACGTCCACGTTCGTGCGCGAAGAGCTGGCGGTCACCGCGGGACCGGCCCTCGTCATTCTTTCGCTGTACTGGCTCGGAATGATGCTCGCGCGTCTCGCGCTCGGGTCGGTTCTTCGGCAAGCGCCGCCGTTCACCGTGCTATACGTGTGTCTGACGATCGCGCTCGCGGGTTCCGCGCTCCTGTTGACTACGCGCTCGGTTGAGATGGCAACTGTCGGGGTGTTCCTGCTCGGCGTCGGTTTTGCCGCGATGTTTCCGACTCTTCTTGGCTTCATCGGGGACCGGTATGCCGACTTGTCCGGGACGGCGTTCAGCCTGGTGATCGCGATGGCGCTCCTTGGCGGAATGTCTCTACCGTATCTCGCGGGAATTCTTGGAGGGAAGTACGGAATGCGAGGATCGTTCGTGATCGTACCAGCTGCGCTCGTCATACACGCCATCCTGCTGGGGATTCTGAAGCGCGGGCTTCGCGAGCCGGCCAGCACAGCCCACTCCACGCGCGTCACATGAACGCCTTCATCATCGTCAGCTAGTTCGCGAGGAGATGTTTCGCAAAGGATTCGGCGTCGATGTTCGCGCCGCACACCACAATGCCGACGCTCCTTCCTTCCAGCCGCGACCGTAGTGGATACATGAGAGCTGCAAGCGCGGCCGCTCCGGCAGGCTCGACGGCGAGCTTTGCAGAGCGAAACAACAGCCGCATCGCGTCCCGAATCTGATCGTCGCTCACGAGCACCACCTCGTCGACAAACTGCCTGTTGAGCGCGAAGGAGTACGGCTCACATCGTGGGGCGCCCAGCGAATCGGCAATGGTTCGCACGGCGTCGATCGACTGGGGCGAGCCGGCCTTGAAGCTCCGATGCAACGTGTCCGCACCTTCCGGCTCGACCACATAGACAGCGGTACCTGGACTCATCTGCTTCACGGCGCACGCAACACCGCCGGTGAGCCCTCCTCCGCCGGCGGCAACTATCACAGCGTCGAGAGTCGCTCCCGCTTCGCGCACCTGGTCGATGAACTCCATTCCCACTGACGCAGTGCCGAGGGCGGTTTTCGGCCCCTCGTACGGGTGCACGAACGTGCGGCCTTCAGCGGATTCGATCTCTTTCACGCGCGCGAATGCCTCGGTGACGTTTTCCACGAGCTCCAATTCGACTCCGAGCTCCCGGCACAGTTGAACTCGAAAGACGTTGGCGCTTTTTGGCATCACGACCTTCGCAGTGCTTCCGAGAATGCGTGCGCAGTAACCGAGCGAAATGGCATGATTTCCCGCAGATACGCCGGTAACTCCGCGCGCGAGAGCCGCTTCGTCGAGGTCGAGCATCACCGAGAGAGCGCCGCGCGGCTTGAAACTGCCGGTGCGCTGAAAGAGCTCTTCCTTGAGCCAGAGGTGCGTCGATGCGCCCACCGCAGCCGCGACAGCGTCGTCGACCAGGTGGCGGATCGGTGTAGTGACGATGAAATCACCGAGCCGTGCACGGTTTGCGCGAATGGCCTCGAGCGTAGGCTCTGTCAGTTTCCTTCCTTCCCTCGCTCCCACCGCCAAACGAGTCCGTCGTCGGGATCGACGATTTCGCCGCTGTGCTCGAAGCCGCATTTCGTGAGAACGCGCGTCGAGGCGTTGGCCGTGGGCAGCGTGTGTGCCCGGATCAGACGCACTCGACTATCCTCGATCGCGAAGTCCACCAGTGCGGCCGCGGCCTCGGTGGCATACCCGCGTCCCTCGTAATCGGGCACGATGCCGTAAGCGATCTCGACCATTCCTTCGTCGTCGGGCGGACCCTTGAATCCGGCGCTGCCGATAACTGAACGACTCTCCCGATCGACGACAGCGAAGCCGTACGTCCACGGATCAGGTCCCGAGGAGGCGCGCAGCCCCTCGATCCACGCAGGCGAGACTTCATCCGAGACGATGAAATCGCGAAGTCCCTTTGCGGCGGTGAGCCCTATCTTCCTCTCGAATTCCGGAACGTCGTCGATCAGCGCGAGCAGCTGATCCGGTGTGTACGGAATCATCTGCAAGCGGACGGTTTCGATGGCCATCACAACCGTGTCGCGAGGCGACACCGTCGGCTATACGCCGACGATGTCTCCCTTCATTCCGCCGAGCGCCGTGAGCAGCTCCGTCTTCTCCTGCTGACCCACATTGTGCTTGTCGAGACTTTGAGTCAGATCTTCGACGAGCGCATTGAATTCAACCTCCGTGATCTTCATGCCGACGTGTGTATCCCGCATGCTCTTTCCGGTATAGGTGCACGGACCACCGGTTGCCTGACACACCTGATCGACGAGCATCCGCTTCAGATGAGGGATGTCGGTCTTCGCGAAGCGCGCGTTGATGCGCTTGTCGGCGGCGACGTTGGCAACGAAGTCGTCGATCACTACTGTGATCGCATCTTTCCCACCGAGGCGATCGTAGAGCGACCGTGCGGCGACGGCAGTAGTATCGGCTGCGGCGACAGCCGCCGTGTCGGCAGCCTCCGGCTTGTCGGCGCATGCTGCCAGCACGAGAGCAGACAGGGCAAACGCGGTGATCTGAAAAGAGGGGAAGCGGTGCATAACAACGTCCTCCACGAGGTAGAGTCCACGCCGATACCGGCGACTTCCCAACTCTACCGCTTCAGTGTCGTGGGGGCAACGCCAGCGGCAGTGCGCAGCGCGCTTCGCGAAGCTCCGTCTACTCAGCGCTGGCAGTCACCCAGGGATCGCTTTCCATCCATTGCTCGTTCGGCGCAAAAAGGAAAACCATTGCTCCGTTCGCGAGCTTCGGGAGAAGTCGCTGAGCGCGCGCCGGTTCCATTGCCGGGCAGCCTTCGCTCCGGCCGGCCTTCGCCGGCGTCACATACGGCGCGCCGTGCGCGACCACTTTCCGGACCCGGGCGTTGTCGTTGAAACCCTCGGAGACTCCCTGAAGCTTGAGGCCGATCGAGCCATACGCTCTCCCACCGGACTTGCCGTGGAACGCGTAGGTCTCCTGAGCCACGTACAAGCCGAGCGAGGTTGCATAGCTCCCGTAAGCGTTCGAGAAGCGGGTGGGAATTCCACTGCGGGTGGGAGCGGAGCCGCGACCGTGCGCGACCATGAACGGCCCGTCTACGATCTTGAGCGATTCCATGTCGAACACATAGCCGCGCGCCGTGGTGCTCGGCAGACCGTAGTCGACGAAGTAGAGGAACGGCTTCCTGACCTGCTCAGGATGCGCGGACTTGTAAGCGAAATAGCTTTTGAACGCATCGGCTAGCGCGCGCGAATGACTCAGCGGACGAACGATGTTCTGAAACGCGCCGAGGGCAACGGTGACGGGCGAGACGCCGACCCCGGGGGCGAACGGAACGATCGGCTTCAGTGTGTCCGACGCGAGAAGACCGCCGCTCACGATCGAGATGGCCGACGTTGCAACCGGGCCACGCTCGCGGGCGCCCGGAATAACCTGGGTGCTCCCGAATGCAACAGCGACACCGCCAATGAGTGCGTTCTGAAGATATTTTCGCTGGATCATTCGTCTCCTTACCCCGGTTCCCCGGGCGCTGGTCAAAGGACGCAGTTCTTCACCGGAGATGGCTGGAAAAGCTCTCCGTTGAAAAAGCGCCCGCTCTATTTTCCAATACATAAGTTTAACACTTCTCGGCCCTGTTGTAAATACTTACAGCGCAGCGAGTTAAGCCTACTTCAAGGCCATTCCGGTTCAGATGTCAAGACTTGATTTGTGCATCATTCCGCTCTCCGCTCCGGGAAGCCATCTGGGGGATTCTGCCGTGAACGAGCGGGCTATACACCGACCGAGACTTTCATTTGAGTACACTGGCCGCAGGCCAGCG
>JALYJX010000203.1 GCA_030775065.1 Gemmatimonadota bacterium
GTGCACCGGTGTCCCGCTCACAACGATCGACGACGCGCGCCCGTGGTAGCCTATCGGCACGTACTTGTAATTCGGCAAAAGGGGATTGTCGGGACGGAACATCTTCCCGACGTTCATCGCGTGGTGGATTGACGCATAGAAATCGGTGTAATCGCCTATGGCGACTGGCAAGTGGAGCTCGGCGCGATTCATCGGAACGAGGATGCTCTCCCTGATTGCCTCTGCCTTCGCGGCGATATCGGAATCCGCGCGCAACAGCTCGCTCAACGCCGAGCGCAGCGCGGATCGCTCTGCCTGGTCGAGCGCCATCAACGCATTGAGCGTGGAACTCCGACATGTGGCCGTAGCAGCTGAAACCGGAAGCAGGCGGACGGCGACGGCGGCTGTGACATCGAGAATCGAATCGCCGATCGCTACTCCGACGTGCGCGGAGACTTCAACCGCGCCCGAGCGTGTGAAAATCCCGAACGGCAGGTTCTGAATTGGAAAATCAGTCTCGGGTGAGTTGGCAGAGTCCAGCCAGCTCCTGAGCTTTGGATCGTGCGTCTCGTTCATTGAATTCATATGAGATGGAGCGCGCGTGCCTCATCAACCGGCTCGCGAAAGGAACATGACCCGAACGACAGAGCAAAATGCGATCGCGTTTCTTGCAGAGCTGGCTTGGACAGCACGTGGCCGCGCCATGAAACGCCGTCGGCCGTCACATCGAATGCCCCTGGAGATTGCTCCTCCAACAACACTCTCGCTTGAGCCTGCAACATTCCTTTTCGGATGAACGCCGCGGAAAAAAACAAATTCAGATAGCCGTACATCGTCGCGCACGGACTGTCGGGCTCATACGTCAGCGGATAATCGGAGCGGATGAGATGATGCAGGCCGGCGGTCGCCTTGAATGGAACACGAGCTTCGTGGCACGCGGCGATGAAGTGAGTAACGCCTGCGGAGGTGGGGAAAGCCGCCTCGGTTACGCCGCCTGTCCGGATCTTTGCCGCCGCGTTCTGGAGCGCAACTTCGCGAATAAACGGAGCATGATCGGCTTCAGGGTCAATCTCGAAGAACATTCGAAACGATCCAGGAAAATGCCGGGCCGCCTGCGCCACATCCCCCGTTTGCCGCGCGTGCATCTCGACGGAATCGCAAACGGCATGTCCCGCGTCCGATCGTTCGGCATGAATGGAGTTGAACTCGAGAATCGATCTGGCGTCGGATGCCGTCTCGTCGCCGACGAGAACACTCAAGCGCCACGGCGCCGCGTTATGAGGGGGGAGGAGATCGCGTGCCGCATCGGTGAATTCAGTGAGCCTGGACGCCGGCACGACAAGCCTGCCAAGCAGATCGCTATCGGGCCCTGACAGGTACTCGGCGAAATTGGCGACAACGGCCGCCATCGGCAGCGACGCGGGCGGAAAGAGGCCGGCATAATCAATGATTCCGGCGAGAAACGAGCGGATCGATTTCATGCGTTCGCGAAATCTACCGATCCGATTGACGATGCACTGCGGCCTGCGTGCGTTCGCGCCGTGGATGCGATCGGCTCGGACTACTACCGCGGCGCCGCGCTGTGCGCGGCTCGCCCGAGGGGTGCCCGCTAGCGCGCGGGAACCGAAGTAGCTAGAGCGTCCGCCTCAGGACTCCACAGGCGACGCGCGCACCGCTGTTCCCCGACGGCTGAGTGGCCTGGTCGTCGGGGGCGGCGTGAATCACGATCGAGCTCCCGTCCGCGTCGAACAGCGTCGTCGACCCGTCGGTCAATGTGGCCCGGTCTGTCTCGAACCCTGTGTCCGCACGTCCGTCCGCGCCAACCGTGATGTTCGGAGCGTCGCCGGCGTGTGGCCCCGACGGATGTTGTAACCCGTGCTGCCGTCCGATGGGATTGTAGTGCGCACCGGCGCTTGAAAACGGCGTTGCGCCGCCGCCTTCACACCTGGCTACTGCGTGAAAGTGAATTCCATGCTCTCCAGGAGTGAGATCACGGAGCTGCATCCGCACATGCACCACGTTGTCCGTGCCCTGCCAGAGCTCCGCGGTTCCACGCGATTCTCCAGTTGGGCTTATGAGAGTCGCAAAGGCAACCCCTATGCGGTCCAGAGGCGAAGGAGCGTGCGCACAGCCGCCGACTCCGGCAACGGTCACCAAGGCGGTCAAGCCAAGACTGCGGGACACCGACCAGGCGGGACGGGACATTTGATCTCCGGGCTGGTGAAGGAATTCGACCTGCGTGTTATTCAGCATTCGACAAGCAAGGAACGGGCTCATTGCGTCGCTGGCGGATAACTCGTGTCGACGCCAATTTCGCCTTTATGGCGCTCCGCGTGAAGATCTGTTGTATGGCGAGCATCGAGGAGGCACACGCGGCGATTCGGCTCGGCGCAACGGCAATCGGGCTCGTCTCCCGAATGCCCAGCGGGCCCGGACCAATCGAAGAAGCGCTGATCACGCGCATCGTCTCGGCCGTGCCACCTGCGATCGAAACGTTTCTTCTGACGTGTGAGACGTCGGCAGCTGCAATCGCGGCGCAGCAGCGCCGCACGGGCGCCAGCACGCTTCAGCTCGTGGATGCCATCGATGAGGGCGCACACGGCGCGCTCCGCGCGGAATTGCCTGGCATCCGCATCGTGCAGGTCATCCACGTGACGGGAGGAGACTCAGTGGATGAAGCGCTCAGCATTGCATCGGAGGTCGACGCGATGCTCCTCGACTCGGGAAATCCGCGGCTCGCAGTGAAGGAGCTCGGTGGAACCGGCCGCCGCCACGACTGGGCGCTCAGCCGGCGAATTGTTGATGCGTCGCCGGTCCCCGTTTACCTGGCCGGCGGATTGAACGCCGGGAACGTGCGCCAAGCGGTTGAAACCGTGCGCCCTTTCGGAGTCGATGTCTGCAGCGGCGTGCGAACTGATGGACGGCTCGATGAAGGCAAGCTCGCTCAGTTCATGATGGCAGCTCTCGGGTGAATCCACGAAAATCAACCTGGAGAATCACAGATCCGAGATCCCGGCAACGCTATGCCTCTGGGATCTCGGATCTGTGACTTTCTAGGTTGCTTCTGTTGTCAGTCGACGATGGCGGTGAGCTCGACATCGATGGAGATCTTGATCTCATCTCCGACGACGACCCCTCCTGCCTCGAGCACCTGGTTGTAGGTCAGACCAAAGTCCCGCCGATCGATCTTCGCCTGCGCGCTGAATGCCGTGCGCAGGTTGCCCCACGGGTCGGTACCCTCTCCTTCCTTCGTCACGTCGAGAACGATCTCGCGCGTGACGTCTCTGATCGTCAGATCACCGAACAGCCGAAACTTCCTGTCGGTATCGCCTTCCGCGCGTTTCCCGCTGAAGCTGATCACCGGCCACTTCTCGACATCGAAGAAATCGGCCGAGCGAAGGTGCGCGTCGCGCTGTTCCTGCCGCGTGTCGATGCTGGCTGTCTTGAGCGTGACATCGACCCCCACGGCCCTTGGATCGTCCGGATCGACCGTGACCGTACCGGCCACTTCACCAAAGCGACCCTTTACCGTCGAGATCATGAGATGCCGGACGCCGAACTCGATGTTGCTGTGCGCCGGGTCGATCTGCCACCGCGTGGCCACTTCATTGATTGGATGTGCAAATCGAGGCTGTCATTTGAAAGCTCCGTGCTGATGGTGAATGTTTGAACAACTATTGATGGTTGTATCATCTGGTACTGCATAGTGCATATATGAAGCATACTTCAAAATAAAAATGCCTACTTGATCGATCCCAGGGCTGCCTCCAGGCCCATTCGCTCCCTGGCGGTGAGACTCGAGGCAAACTCGGATTGCACCCGCTTCACCGCGCGATCGCCAGCTCGCTGCTGCTCCCTGCCCTTTTCGGTGAGCTCAGCCTTCACGCTGCGACGGTCGGCCGGATCGTCGAGCCTGTTCACCAGACCGTCTGCCTCGAGGCGGTCGATCAACTGCGTCATGTTCGACCTCACGCAGCTCAGCCGTTCCGCGAGCTGACTCAATGTGAGAGGCTCACCGGCCTTGGCGAGCTCGGTCAGAGCGCCTTGCCTTGCCAGCGATAGTCCGACCTTGCCGAGGGCGAGCTCGATCCGTTCCTCTATCAGGTGCGCCGCCTGGATTACCGAAAACGTCCAATGCGGCCCTGCCGATGTCTCCGGGTCGGCGACGATGGTCATATCCTTGTCGTTCATGTATGGATAATATGTTCTAACACGCTTCATGTCAAGCCCACACCCCTGGATCCTGTCAAGCCCACACCCCTGGATCCCCGTCTACGTCCGCGGTTTCTCAGGACGCCTCCGCCGCGATGGCGGGTGCGCCGACCGTAAATGCCGCACCAACTGGGAGCCAGTCAAGCTACCATCCTCTCCCACAGGGTGGCGTCAAGCCTACTCGGCACTTACCCTAGCTGCGACGGGTACTCAATCGCCGAATCCAATGCTCCTGCCCGAGCCGAAACAATTCTCCCCGCCCGACGCGCTGATACTTCGCCGGGATCGGGCCGAGCGCATTCTCAATGGACTGCGCGCCGGCGTTCTATGCCTCCTCGGCGCTGCCGCTCTGGCCTATGCACCAAGCCTCTCGCCGGAACTGAATCGCACGAACGTCCTGCTTCTGATCCCGATGCTTCTGTGGACCGTCGGTCAGTTCGTTCTGTGGTATCGGAGGCCTGCCCTTCCCGATTGGCTTTCGCTTGCAAATGCGGTCATCGACGTTACGGCGGTAACGGCGATCATCGGCGCCTACGCCATTGCCGAGTCCGGCGTGCTCGCGCTCAGGTCGCCGATTTTCCTCATGTACTTCGTGGTTCTTGCGGCGCGGCCGGTCGCATCGTCGGTGCGGCGGGCTGGAGTTGTCGGAGTTCTGGCGGTCGTGGAGTACACCTCCCTCGTGGTCTGGCTGTTTGCAACCAATCGCATCGCGCCGATCATGAATCCGATGGAGGCGATCTTTGCCTCCCGGGTGAGTCCGCTCGATGAAGCAGCCAAGATCCTGCTCCTCGCCATCGGTGGGATGCTCGCGACTTATGGAGCTTTCTGGGTCGAGCATCTGGTTCTGGAGTCGAGTAAGGAATCATCCGAGCGACAGCGTGTGGCAACGCGTCTGGTTCAGGCCGAGCTCGACACGCTCAAGCTGCAGCTGAGCCCCCACTTTCTGTTCAACGCTCTCAACAGCGCTGTCGCGCTGATTGGCAGCGACCGTCTCGCCGCCGAGCGGATGGTGGCCGAGCTCAGCGACTTCCTGCGCCTGGTTCTGTCGGGATCGATGGAGCACGAGGTCCATCTGGAGCGCGAGCTCGAGCTGCTCGAGCGATACGTGGGGATTCAGCGCGTGCGATTTCAGGACAAGCTGAGTGTTCAGTTCGACATCAGCGACGAGGCGCGACGCGCGCTGGTGCCCAGCCTGCTGCTCCAGCCGCTCGTCGAGAACGCAATTCGCCACGGAATCGGTCCGCGAGCAACACCAGGACATGTCTGGGTGTCGGCCCACCGGGTTGGGGAATCTCTCGAGATCGAGGTCCTCGACGACGGCGTCGGACCGTCACCGCGGCGGTCGCGCGAGCGCTCACGCGGCACGGGACTTGGTCTCGCGAACACTGCGACGCGTCTCATTCATCTCTACGGCGACCAGCATGAGTTGCAGGCCGGACCACGCGAAGGAGGCGGCTTTGCCGTGAGGCTCGTGATGCCATTTCGTCTCCGGTCGAGCCCGGCTGAAGCCGAGCCTGTGGTCGCCGCGTGAAGTCCGCACCCGCGGCTGCCGGAATAAATCCGATGCGCGTGCTCATTGTCGACGATGAAGCGCTCGCCCGCCGTCGCATGCGCTCACTCCTTGCCGCGGTGCCGAATGTCGTTGTGCTCGGCGAATGCGAGACAGGCGCGCAGGCTGTGACGGCGATCCGCGACTTCCAGCCCGATCTGGTTTTTCTGGATGTGCAGATGCCGGAGCTCGACGGCTTCGACGTGATCGCAGCGGTGGGGCCCGAAAAAATGCCAACGGTGATTTTTGTAACCGCCTTCGACGATTACGCGGTCAATGCGTTCGATGTCGGCGCAATCGACTATCTGCTCAAGCCGGTGGATCAGCTCCGGTTCAGTCAGACGCTGGAGCGCGCAAAGAAGAGGGTCGTTGGTCGCCGCAGTCAGGCTGATCTGGCCGCACAGCTGTCAGGACTGCTCGACCGAGTGGAGCGCACCGACGTCAGAGATGATCGTATCGGAGTAAAGGTCCAGGGCAAGATCGTCTTTCTCGACGCCGACGAGATCTACTGGATTCAGGCGCGTGACGATATCGCGCGAGTGCATCTCGTCGACAGTGCGTACGACGTTCGCGAGCCGCTGACACACCTCGAAGCGCGACTCCCCGCGAACCGTTTCCTTCGCGTCCACCGCTCGGCCATCGTGAACACCTCCAAGGTTCGGGCTGCGGAGCCGTTCGATCAGGGCGACCAGCTCCTGATTCTGAGGAACGGCAAGCGAATCACGACCGGGCGCAGTTACAGGAAGGCGGTAAAGGACTTTCTTCGCCGGGCGACGTAAGCTTCATCCCCACCCCAGTGCACAGCCTCGTGGTACGTTTGCGGGGGAACTGTGAACCCCACAGTTGTACCAAGGCGCTCAAGGCACCAGTTTCCCCCCTGTGACTGACGAGAACCAGGGCAGCCCGGCGGACCTCCGGGCAACGCTCGAGAGGACGCTGGGCGATACCTACGCATTCGAGCGCGAGCTCGGTGGCGGAGGGATGAGTCGCGTATTCCTTGCAGAAGACCGCGCGCTCGAGCGCCGAGTCGTCGTCAAGGTGCTGAAGCACGACATGGCGGAGGGCGTGAGCGTCGACCGATTTCGTCGCGAGATCCAGCTCGCGGCGAAGCTGCAGCATCCGCACATCGTTCCCCTGCTGTCGTCGGGCGAAATCGCTTCGACTCCCTACTTCACCATGCCGTTCATCGAAGGGGAATCGCTTCGTGCCCGGCTTTCTCGTGAAGGTGAGCTGCCGGTCAACGAAGCAGTCCGCATTCTCCGTCAC
>JALYJX010000204.1 GCA_030775065.1 Gemmatimonadota bacterium
ATTGTGAAGAAACAGTGCCTCTCCTCGCCTTGCGCGTTCCCTGACAAGGATTGTTCTATATCGGGCAGTAACTGAGCTTACGCCCGTGACGATGACCTACCTCGAGGTTCGACCAATCCCCGAGCTGGCGGACCACATCCAGCTCGTCTGGGCGATGGAATCCGGAACGGAAGACGATGTCTTCCCCCGCGAACAGATCATGCCCGATGGGATTGTGGAGATCGTGTTTCATTGGGGCGATCCCTGGCACACGTTCGAGGACAATCGGCGGTTTTTGCAGCCGCAAAGCTTTGCAATATCGATGATGAGGAAGCTCGTCGAGATAGAATCAGCTGGCAGAACGGGGTTCATATCGGTCCGCTTCTATCCCTGGGGTGCCTATCACTTCTTCGCCGAGCCAATTCGGAATTTCCTCGATCAAACCATACCCTGCGAGCGGCTATGGCCCGAGCTCGTAGACGGGCTCATGAAGGATCTCAGCGCCGACGGACCTATCGAGGGCAGGATCGACATCGTCCAAAGCTTTCTGCTTGATAGGCTGCGCGAGAACAGGAGGGACCAACCTGAAATCGACGATGCCATCAGACTGATCCGCGATTCGCAAGGACGGCTCAGCATTGCGGAAATCTGCGAACGAACCTCTCTCTCGAAGAAACAGCTCGAGAGAAGGTTTCTCGCCAGCATTGGCACGACGCCGAAGATATTCTCCCGCATATCGCGATTCCTGGCGATCTGCCATCATCTCAAGGAGCACAGCGACAGGTCCCTGACCGGCATAGCCTACGAGTGCGGCTTCTATGATCAGGCCCACTTCATCAAGGAGTTCAAGGAGTTCTCCGGACTTACGCCGAAGGAATTCTTTAGAAGAAGCAACGTCGTTTTCTCCGAGCTCTGATCTGTCGCTTTTTTACAATTTTCGTTTCGGCTGACCTGGTTACTTTACCGCCGGCACAAACCCCATCCCACATGTCGAAAGCACTGGCGGCAGCGATAAAAGGCCACAAGGTGGAAACCGAGGCCGTGATCAGAGCAGCTCCGGACTGGGCAACCGGCACAAACGCCTTCGAAAAACTCTTCAGGAAGATGTCCGATCCGAAGGATTCGCTGTGGTCGGCCACCTTCATCGACAAGTTGAGCCGGACCTATCTGGATGCCAGGGATACCGACAAGACATGCGCGAACATCACAGTGCGAACTGTCAACGCGATGGGGAAGCGCGAGTCCAACGATACGAAGAAGGTGATGCTCCAGATCGCCAACGGCTGCAGGGTATTCAACGCTGCCCACAAAGTGAATTTCGATGAGGCCGAGCTTCCGGAGGGCTTCTCCGAGATCCCAATGACGGCGTCGAAGAAGAAAGGCGTATTTACTTACGCTGAAGCCGTTGCCTCTCTTTATCCGAAGACAAGCCTGACCTTCGACTACTGGGTCCCCAGGATATTCGAGCTGACCAGAGAGGTCCGCGAGAAACGGATCAAGGACTGGAAGGGTGAAGCGAGTTCAGCCCTGGAGTCCTGCACGGATTTCATGCGGATATGCCTGATCTTTTTGTCGGACCCGGCGAAAAGCATTCCGATTGCCAAAGCAGAAGACCGCGAGGCGTTTCTCAGTCTTTTCGGCCAGGAGTTCACCTGGCTCAGGAAATCGGCAAAGCGCGAAGACGTGACAGCAAATTCGAACAGGATCAAAGCCGGCCTCAGGGAAGTAAGCAGCGAGACAGGCATGGCCATTCCATTCGAGGCGTGGAGCCGTCTGCAATACGCGCCGTTTATCAAACCCGTGATCAAATGAAGCGCTGAGTTCGCTACACGCCGCGTAAGGCGCGTATCGACGATGGCGGTCCAGTTCGTCATGACAACGGGTTGGTCCAGCGCAATCGCTTGAAACGGGCAAAATCTGCATCGGTAGAGCAGAGCTCGGCACCGTGCTCGATGGCGAGTGCGGCCAGATGAGCATCGGCGGTGAGGTTGCCGGCGGAACCGGCCTCCAGAAGCAGGTCGCGAAGGATGCTCCAGTGAGCGTCCCCGGGTTCGAGGGGAGACACGGAAGGTTGCGAGAGCCACGCGTCGACGGTACGGAGGGCATTGTCGACCGACAGAGGATGCTCGAGCACCCTGGGACTCGTTGTCACGCGAATGAATCCGAGCATTACGGTCCACGCGAGTGCGATGCGTTCTTCGCCCGACATCGCCTCCTGGAGCCATGTCATTGCGTCCGAGTGGCGAGGACTGTCACGGTTTACGGCGTACAGGAGCAGATTGAGATCGATGACTTTCACTTGCGGAGCGTCAGCTCGCGGGCAGTCTCCTCGTCTTCCATATCGGCAGCGAGACGGAGCGACTTGTCGAGATTGATGGAAGGCCTGGGGCTACCCATCGAGAAGGTCGGTAAGCGAAGGCGCCCGCGCTTCGCAGGCTGTTCCTCGAGACCGCGCTCGAGCACCACCGCGAGATACTCCTTCACGGTGACGCCTTTGCGCCGGGCGGCTATGCGAAGGCGTTTGAGCAGGCCGGCCTCAATGTCTACCGTGGTGCGCATTCATGATGCTAAAGCATCTTTTGAATGGTGTCAACGCATCAAAATGCCGTGTCCGGGCTGAGTGTCACGGCGCGCCGCCGGTCCTGCAGCTTCCCGCCGGAGCAGAATCGAACCGGCCGAGCAGCGATCTTACGGTCTTCATCTCTTCCGGTGTCGCCTTCACAGTGATCACCCGCAGTCCACCTGTCGGCAGATAATACAGGCTGCCATTCGCGCGCACGTAAGGCGAAATAAGAGTTCCGGCCTCGGCGGGTGACAGACACTTGAGCTCGAGCGTCTCGGTCAGGTGTTGACTGGATGCCAGCTCGACCGTTTCGCGCGCTGCGGGGACGACCAGCCGGACCCACGCTATCCAGAGAGTCGCAGCCAGAAGTGTTGCAAGGAATGCGGAAACGACAATCCCGAGCCGGCGACGCTTCACTCGCGAAACTGCGGTCTCGGCCGTTTGCATGGCCGACTTCGCCGATGACTGCTGTCTCAGCAGATCGGAGAGGTCGCGCTCAGCGGTCGCAACGACAGTCAGAACGTGCGAGCAGTCCTTGCACTCCTCCCAGTGTTTTCGAATCACTGGATCCGACACGGCTTCCTGCAGCGACATCGCGGATACTGCCGTGAGACATTGTTCGCATGTCATCGCTGGCCTTCCAGAAAACGTGGGTGGAGACTGAGGATGGCTCGCCGAACCGACGCTCTCGCCTTGAAGAGATTGGCACGAACGGAGACGGGCTTGAGCGCGAGCATCTCGCCGGCTTCAACGGGACTGTAGCCCTGCAGATCCACGAGATCGAAAACCTCCCGCTGGCGGTGGGAGAGCGTTGCGGCGGATTCCCGAATCAGCAGAAGGGCCTGTTCACGATCCACTCTTCCTCCTGGATCGGTCGTATAGACCTCGCGCGACGGACGGGCGGCAGGCAATTCTCCGAGCAGCGAGCGCCTCTTCTGCTTGCGACGGTGCTTGCCGGCGACGCGACTCGTGATCCTGTACAGCCACCCTTCCATGGTACCGTCATCGCGAAACGTGCCCATCTTCCGATACGCGAGAACGAATACTTCCTGCATCACATCGTCGGCCTCGTCGCGATCGTAAACGAGGCCGATGCTCCAGCGATACACGAGAGGCTGATACTGCTCGACGAATGACGTGAAGGCCTCAGGCTCGCCGCTCTGAACCCGCGCCATGAGGCTCTTCCCGTCAGCGGTCATCTCTCTACTTGTTGACGGCAGCTGAGACTTCGTTTTTGAGACGAGCAATCGCCTCGGCGATCTCGGACGTCAGCGGACCGTCCTTGTGTCTGGGCGCGATAGTCTCCAGCGCCGCAAGATGGGCGACGGTCCGCGCGCGAGCTGCGGAGGTTGCGACGTCCGGCTTCAGTCCGCCTTCCCAGTTTGTACCGGTGACAGGATTTCGCACTCGAGATGTGGGCATGATGACACCGAAGCGCGAAGAGATGAGGAGCCGAGCTGATGGACTTACGCCCCCGCGTGACCTCTCGCCGACGATGATCGCTCTTTTCTGCGCCTGCAGATCATACGCGAACGCTTCGGCCGCTGAGAATGTCCTCGCGGCGGAAAGGATGTACACCGGCTTGTCGAGGTATCGCGGACCGGGAACGAAGGCATAGGTCCAGTTCTGCCGCAAATCCTCGACGTTACGACCACTGATATCGCTCAGGTGAACCGGGTCGCGGAAGAAGTACGACGCGAGCAGACTCACCATGCTGGAGTAGCCACCGCCATTTTCCGTCAGGTCGATGATGAGTGCGTCCGTCCCCGCGAGGAACTGCATCGCGGCTGCGGCCGTTTCTCCCGCAACCGTTGGTGTCTCGAACCGGTCGAGCTTGAGGTAGCCGACGTTTCCCGCGAGACGTTCGACGCGTGCGAATCCAAAATTGCGCAGTCGAAGTGTCAGCGTACGATCCGCCTCGGAAACCGGGTCGGCGACGGCACTCACCGGCGGGAATGTGCGCGGGGTGACGAAATAATCGACGAAGAAATGCCGGTCTCCCGTAAGCGAGCGTAACTCATCGGTGAGCTTGCTCGCGAGCGCCTTTGCGCTCGTCTCCGGGAAATGATTCTGTCTGAGTCGCTTTCTGAGCTCGTTGGCTGTCGTCGTCCCAACCGCCGCCACCGGGAAATTCCTCTCCACCTCTTTAACGAGGTTCGTGATGGCTTCCGTCCGCGCTGGTCCGTCGATCTGGACGTCGGGTCTTTCGCTGGTTCCCTGACCCGCCGCGACACCGGCGAACAGGAAAATCGCGGCAGCAGTCAGAACGGTAATCAGTGATGGCGCGTGCATTGTAGACCTCCGGGATAAGAGTACTCACCCAATCCTTACAGAAGAGTGAGCCCCCGAGCGCCGTCGGCGTTTACTCCAATCATGCTGGTGAAGCCAGGAAGTAGCCGCATGCGTCGTCGCAGCCGCGAAGCCAGGACGCGCGCCTTTGCCCACCAGCCGCTGAAACTAAAACCGTAGTTATTCCGTACCGGCCGGAAAGGGGGAGGCGTCGGCCACATGAAGGCAATCGTTTATTCCAGTTACGGTCCACCCGACGTCCTGAGGCTCGAGGACATTCCAAAACCAACGCCTGGCGACGACGAGGTCGTGATCCAGGTTCGTGCATCTACGGTGAATCCAGCCGACTGGCATTTCATGCGAGGCACGCCGTACCTCATCCGCCTCACGTCCGGGCTGAGCAAGCCAAGAATCACCCAGCTCGGCATCGATGTGGCCGGTGAGGTTGAAACAGTCGGCAGGAACGTGGTGCAGTTCAAACCAGGCGACCACGTTTTCGGCTGGTGTCGTGGAGCATTTGCCGAGTTTACGCGTATTCCCGCATCGGCAATTGTGACGAAGCCGGCGAACGTGACCTTCGAGCAGGTGGCTTGCGTGCCCGTCGCGGCAGTGACGGCATTGCAGGGCCTTCGCGACAAGGGGCGGATTCAGCCGGGGCAGAAGGTGTTGATCAACGGTGCGTCGGGAGGTGTCGGCACGTTCGCGGTGCAAATCGCGAAATCGTTCGGAGCCGAGGTGACCGGGGTTTGCAGTACGGGGAACGTGGAGATGGTCCAGTCAATTGGCGCAGACCGCGTCATTGATTACACGCGTGAGAACTTCACCGAGGGCGAGCAGCGCTACGACCTGATTCTCGACAACGCCGGCAACCATTCGCTGTCGGCAGTCAGGCGTGTCTTGCGCCCGAAAGGCAGATACGTTCAGGTCGGGGGGCCCGACAAAGGTCAATGGGTCGGACCCATGACTGCTCCGCTCAAAGCGGTCGTGTTCTCGCGATTCGTGAGTCAGAAGTTCGTGATGTTCATCGCGAGCGGGAACAGAGACGACATGACGACCTTGAGCGATCTAATGCAGGCCGGAAAGGTCACTCCCGTCATCGACAGGCGTTACGCGTTGAGTGAGGTCGCGGACGCTATCCGGTATCTCGAGGAAGGACACGCTCGAGGAAAGGTCGTCATCACAGTCGCGCACAACGAGGAGGTTGATATCGGGAGCTGATGGCGCATAAAAAGGGCATGCAAGTCAATTCTGGCTATTCAACGAATGCCAAAACGTATGCGGTCGGCTGTAGCGCAGTGACTGCAGCGCCCACCCGTCGAGTAATTTGGTTCAGTAGATGTGGGCGTCGCGGAGGGCGCCCTCCCTCAGTGTCCGCACGGCAGTGAGCACCTCCCCACGGTTATGGCTTTCCGCACGCGCCCACCCCAGTTCCTCAGCTGAGAGGTTAGCAAGCCAGCAGTAGTGAGTTCTCAGTCCGGCTTCCAAGTCGGCGAGTGACGGGGGCGGACTCGCGAGCATTCCTATCTGCTCGTCGTCCCAGTCTCGGCGAGTTGCGAGCCAGGTATCCGCTTTAAAAGGGGCGCACGCCAAGGCACTATGCCAAGCCGGCTGTAGACCATTATTGTCGACCCAAACCTTCAACATGGCGAGACGCCGCACGCCTTCACGGTTGAACTGCGAATGAGGGCTTGTCCGGGCAGCCCAAACCAAGTCAGATGCGTCGCGCGCTGTGGCTGTGCGAGAAAGGCGGGCGATCTTTTCAGCCAGAATCTCCTCGAGCCGCATCGACGGCAGCCGGGGGAGACTAAAGCCATATCGAGCGTGAATAGGTGTTGTCACGAAGGTGCGGTATTCGCGCGTAACCCAACACGGTGGCCCCACGTCGAGCTTTATCCTGAAGTCGGGACTGCCGTATTCACTGTTTACGGCGATCTGCCACCGGTTTCGATCATCGTTCGGAAGGAAGGTAAATGGGCCGAGCGTTACTCGACATGCGTCGGCAACCATTGCCGCTAACGCGTGTCGATCAACGCCAACTTCGGTTGCAGCCAAATCGAGGTCGGTCGAAAACCGACCTTGTGCACCGGCGAATAGCTTTCTCAGCGCGGTGCCTCCTTTTAACGTGACCATCTCGAAGATTCCCTGCTCAACGAGATGAGCTAAGAGG
>JALYJX010000205.1 GCA_030775065.1 Gemmatimonadota bacterium
GTTGAAATCGAGCCTGTCAGCGATCCCGCCGTCGCTCGAGCAGCCGCATCGCAAATTCCGAGATGCCACTCGGTGTATCTCTGACAAACTGCAGCCGAATCAGCTGCTGCTCCTCGATTGCCAGCCGCGACGCTTCGAACGGCCCTTTTATCGGCAGCGGCTGCTCCGAACGGACGCGATCGAAAAGCGTAAGTCCCGGGACGATCTCCTTGTACGTCGTTCGCACCTCGAGACCAAGTATCGGAGGATTGAGAAGCTCGGGATTTGTCATCCGGAAAATTGCTTCCTTGACCGTGTAATCAGCGGTGTCGATGGAGATCGTTCCCTCGACGTCGGGCGTCCTGACGCTTCGTGCCGGCGTAAAGTCCAGTCTGAAAACCGAGTGCTTGCCGAGTTTATGCGTTCCACCGTATGAGAAGCAGTGCTCCCGGAGGAACACGGAATCAGCAAGATCCGTGAGCTGCGGAACTCGCATCTCCATGTCATTTGGATTGCCGCGGCCGCTCGGCCGGGTGAGTCTGCCCGGCTGGTAGCGGTCGTTTGTCGCGCTCGAGAAATAGACGGTATCGCGTCGCGCGCCGCGCACAACCGCCAGCGAGTAGCGGAACGGGTACTGGTGGCGCAGCACCATCTCCCGTTCGGCGTTTTTCTTGACCTCCTCGAGAACGCCCGAGGCGAACGCGTCGCGATCGATCTGTCGCGCGCACGGCGTTTTGCCAACGGTCCTGACGTCCGCCAGCTTGAATGCGACGGGACGAAGCACAAGCGTGAGTGCCAGGTTGGTTCCGTTGAATTCTATGACTGTGTCGAGCGGTGCGAATCCGAGCTGTCGGATTCGCAGGTGATACTTCCCGGCGGTGTCGACTCTGAACGAAAAGCGCCCCTCGGGGCTGGTCAGCCGCTTTTGTGTAATTCCTTCGAGCGAGACCGTGCTGTAGCGGAGGGGTTGCTGGTCGACCCCTCCGACCACTGTGCCGCTGATGACCGCAGAGTTTTGTGCGGCGAGCGCCACGGGTGACAGTAGAATCAGTGTCGCCGTTCGGTTGAGCATCACTGCCGACATCCTGCTCCTCTAAGCGTCCCTGGCGGTACGATGCGGATCGGCGCACGTCGACTGCGTGGCAATCCGCTGCCGGCCCGCGAATTGGAATGATTCCGCCGTTGCAGCCTGGGAGCAATAGCGTGTATGCATGCTGGCCGCAATCCGGAGCGCAGCCGTGCTCGGCATCGACGCGTACGACGTCACCGTCGAAGTAGACGCGACTCAAGGCTTGCCTCAATGGACAATTGTCGGACTGCCACTCGGCGCCGTTAAGGAAAGCCGCGAGCGCGTTGGATCTGCGCTCGTCAATTCGGGGTTCACGCTTCCGCCAAGGCGAATCACCATCAACCTCGCTCCCGCCGATGTCAGAAAGGACGGAACTGCCTTCGATCTTCCCATCGCGCTCGGGATACTGGTCGCGACTGGACAGCTTCCACCGGATGCTGTCGAAGGTCGTGTGTTCGTCGGTGAGCTTGGACTCGACGGATCGGTTCGCAGCATTCGCGGTGCCCTGCCAATCGCAAGGCGAACGGCAGTGCGATTGAATTCGGCCGAGCTCGTTCTGCCGCTGCCGAATGTCGGCGAGGCGGCCCGCGTTACTGCGCTGCGGCTTGCCGCTCCTGAAAGTCTGCGGTCGCTGGCGAGCGAGCTCGTCAGCGGCTCACTGTCCGGAGCGCGAAACGGGAGAGTACCGCAGCTGCGTCAGGAATCCCTTCTCGACTTCGCCGACGTCGTAGGGCAGCAGACGGCCAAGCGAGCTCTCGAGGTTGCGGCAGCAGGCGGACACAACCTCTGCATGACTGGCCCTCCAGATGTTAATAGGAAAAACCTTTGACCTCCCCAACGGCCGCCGTTTGCGAGGTGCCGCATGACGCGCGCTAGTGTTACAGTCTGCAGGACGTTAGGTCAAACCAGTAACCAACTAAAAGGAGATGCAATGAAAGGAGATACGATGGCTCGCACGATCATCGTCGGCATCGTCTGCTTTATCATTGGCTGGTTTGCTCAACGACGCTACCCGCCGGATGTAACACCAGCGCCTACCCCGGCGGTGGATGCTTACGGTAATGCTTTCTATGGAGACGTAGGTGCAACTTACCGCTGCACATACCACGCTAAGGGCCAGATGGAGTGCCAATAGTTGAAGCGCAAGTAACCCAACTAAAGGAGATGCAATGAAGGGACGACCGACTGAGGGAGTCTCAGAGACAGTAATGCGGAAGATTGTCTTTGCTCTAGTTCTCGGTTCCCCGATGCCACTCCTGAGAACGAAGGCAGAGCGCGAAATGCGTGACAAGCTGGAGGCGAATATTAAGGAGATTCACGACAGCGGCGGCGGTGTCGAGCTTCCGTTCGGTACCGTCGGAGAGGGCGACTAGTTTGGTAGATAACCGTCCCTCTACCAGATCGTCGTTCCTAGAGTCAGCCAGCTTGAGCCACGTCGCATTTAGGGCCAGTATGCCAAGCGGCTCCCACCGTCATCGCAATTTTTACAGACGTGCTCCGATTGTTGTAGGTAGAAACTCCCGGAGAACTTCCGGAGTTTCCGTGAGTATGAATTATCAGCAGTAGCAGTTCCCACCCAGCAGCACCCCTCCCGAAAAAGAAATACCTGCCCCCGTGAACGCTAAAAGCGATCCCCGATACTTATCAAAAAGATCACAGAGAGCGGCGGGGCGCTGACCTAGCGGCAGTGTGACTAAAAAGGTCCGCAGTTAGGGCCTCCAACCTAGCTGCGCCCGCCTGCTCCCGCCTGCTCCCGCATCGCATGGAGGTGCGATGAAAATGAAAACGAAGAAGCAGATCTCCGTCGAGGAATTCGATGCTTGGGTAGTAGAGCAAAACAAAATATTCGCCATACGGGAACGGTTGGAGAGGAATCCGAAGATGAAAGCGCAGCTCTATTCTCTCGCAGGAAAAGGCCTCAGATCGCATAAAGCAGCGCACACGCTAAAGCAGCGCACTGCCCGAATCGAGGTAGCAGTCGTCGCGGCGCTGAAAGCTCTCGGAGATGACTATCCGGCCGAATACTTCAATGGTCAGCGATTCCGGCTAAAGAAAGGAGCCGAGTACCTAGCCAGGGCGATACCGCAGTCCTTGCAACAGGTGTTGGACGCTGAGAACGCTATACCTGAAAACGAAGAAAATCTTGTCCGATCGCTCCAGCGCTGGGGAAAGACCCTCAAGTCATGGACGCGTCCTGAGCGCGATCGCGAACATGACGCTAGTCAAGAGCGGTATGCAATCGATCTGTCCCGCGCCCGGGAGCGACGTGAGCGCAACCATAGTCAACTGATGCAGGAGGCTGCGGCAGAACTGTACCGAGCCGAGACATAAAAATCATTTAGGACAAAATCGGGCTTTTGTAAGGCACGACTTTATACTCAGAACATAGTCGAAAATAGGACCGAAAACCGACCAGCGAAAACGTGCGCTCGCTATCCGAGAAGTTTCAGAGTGCCGTAGGACGTTAGTAGCGGTGGGGATTCGGTTTGATGAAGGGAGTCTGATCCAGCAGCGCAAGCTGCGCTAGGGACTCGGGGTCCGTCGAAGGCGAGTTAGAGGCGAGTAATGACCATAGTCGATGACCTGGCGACAGCAAAAGCAAAAGAGAAGGATAGGCTTCGCCGAGGGTGGGAGCGCTGGTTGCGGTCATTCCGATGGGACTTCTTGGCAACAGGCACATGGGATAGTCCCAACATCGGTCACCTCGCACTCGGTACTGTGAAGCGTTGGCTCGCAAGATATGACGGGTCTTACGCCGCTGTGGGACTTCAACGCGGTCCGTTATCGCTGACACCTCACGTTCATGTCTTAATCGGCGGTATCGGACGAAGTGGTCTCGTCGAAACTCATCTCCGAGCCTCGTGGGTGAAGAGCGGTCACATGAAACTCGACCGATATCAAGGACATCGCGGTGGGGTCGCATATCTGGTTCAGCAGGCTGACGAGATAGAACTGATCGGTAACCCCCTCACATTCACTCCGAGAAGAAAACGAAGCAGAAGATGAGTTACCAACAACTTGAGTTACGCTTTTCAAAAAATCATGAATGAAGAAGCAGTGCATCGCGAAGTCAAAAAACGGACAGCGTTGTGGAATGGCCCCGCTGAGAGGACAACCCCGATGTTTCACTCACTCCGAGACGGCTGCCCTCAAGCGATCAGCAGCCCGCCGGAAAGGTGGTCGAGTTACTCGTGTCCCAAACGCGTCGCCGGTCCGGGTGCCAGCGACCACCGCCGCTGTCTTGCTCGAACTGACTCAAGCAATGGCGGATGCGAAGCGACACCCCAATACGTTCGCCAGAGGGATGCTGATCGCTCGCCTCGCGCTGGCGATTTTGAAGTCAAACGAAGTCGGTGCGATCGAGGATCGATTGGATGCGATCGAAAGACTTATGGACCGAAAGGAGAGATGATCATGACGAAGGCGAGGAGTAAGCAACTGATGAAGCGTGCAGGACTCAACGAGCTGCCGCTGGCTCAGTGCAGGACTGTCGGAGAGTTCAACGCGGAATTGGAGAAAATGTCCGATGCGCAGCTTCTCGACGCATGGAGTCGGACGATCAGTTTCGCAGCCGCAGGTCTTTCGGACGACGAGCTGCTCACGCAGTTGGCCGGAATATCACAAAGATGATATCTGGTTTACACTTTATCTATTATATCTCATTCATTTTGTAAGCTATGGTACCACAAGGACTTACGCTATGTCCGTAAATTACTCCGAAATTATTTTGTATAGCCGGTCATCGCATCGGGGAGTTATGGCTGTTTATTCACTGATTTTGTATAAAAGATTCATTTCGACAGGGGAGAGGTCATGAAAACGAAAACATTTCTATCGCCAGCAGCGCCGGGTAAGCAGGGCGAAGTGTACGCGATTCAGTATGATGAAGCTCCGCGACAGTTTCTTGAACCCGTACCGTACTCGCAAACTCTAGCTAATCTTGTAGCGCAAACAGTCGCCGAGACGGCGAAGGTCACGGGAAAAAAGACAAAGAGGAGCTTCGATGATTTCCTCGCCGACCTCGATGAGCGGCTGGCGAAGCGAGCGATGGCGCTCGGTCCCACCACCGCCCTAAACCCAGCAGCAGCAACAACGGCGGCGCACAGTGCGACCTGCTGCTCCGGGAAGTACTTGTGCCCAAAGTGTCAGGTAGCAGCGTGAAGCAAAAACGAATCAGACCGGTGCGAACGCTGGCGGTTATTCCACGGGCGGTTTCTCCTGATCGACAGAAGCGCTCCGCCAGAGTTCGCGGTAAGGTTGAGCCGGACCCGAGGCCGTCTCGACGCCGTTCTTTTTCACCCATCAAACATGAGGATAAAATGCCAAGCCAAGAAGTGAACGATGCGATCGGGGAGGCGTCTGAGCGTCCGAAGAAAAACACAAGTGCTGTACTCGATCAGCTGAAGCAGAAGCAGACCGGGCTGGCGAACGCGCGCGAGAGATACGCGACAGCGAAGTCGATGCGTGACGAGGACGCCATGTCGGATGAATTGCGGCGAATCGATTCCCTGCTGGCGATCATCCCGGAACTTGAAGCAGAAGTCGCCGACGAGCTTGAAACGGCTGGGCGGCGCGCGGCTGATGCCTGGATTGCTACATATCGGCACCGCGAAGCAGTTGTCGGCCCGAAAATCAAAACCGCGCAGACGGAAATTCAGGAGAAGCTCGACCAACTGATCGCCGCGATTGCGGTTGAGGAGAAGCTACGCGGGTCAATCGTCGAGGGAGAATTCGCGACAGAAGTATTGACCATGCGCTTCGATTTGCCACCCAACACTAAGTCTCCGACGCTGCCCGCTCTTCGCGACTATGCGATGCCGGTAATAAATGCGACGGACGTAATGCGGCCGAGTCGGCGAGTACGGCAAAAGCTCGTTGTCAAGACTCAAGCATCGGACACGCCGGATACAGTGCGAGAGAAGCGCCGAGACGCTGTGCTGAGGTTCGTGCGGGATAATGCGGAGAAGATTTCGCGCGGGAAGAAAACGGTGGCGGATTCGCTGCCCCGAGAAGTTTGGCAGATACTGACTGAAGCTCCTATGCCTCTGGCATCAGCAGCCCCCAAGCTGGATGGAGACGAGGCTGTTATTGGAACTGGTCCGCTCGCAAGGGATGCCGCACTCAGTCAGGCGGCAGCGGAGATCGCGGCGCTCCCACGTGGCGTGTCGGCAGACGGTGCGGGTATCCGTCGAGGGTGAACTGCGGAATCGCGACACGACCGGGAAGAACTTAAACTGGCGCGCCTAGAGAGTGCTCACCAGATTCCACGTCACCCGAAGCGCAGGCGGGGCACCAAGACTCGACGGACGATCTCCAAAGTCTGGCTCTAATCGGAATTCGCCATGCAGTTAACGAGTAGCGCGCAGGAAGCAGTGCCAGCTCTGAATGCCTCAGCGGTCACAAACGAGCTGACGTTCGAATTGCGATACGAACCCAACGCGCGGGTGTTGGATAACCGAGGAAAGTGGGCGGAATCACTTTCACGCGATTTGGGGCTTCCGCGATGGGCGATCGCAGATAATCGCCTTGATCTCTTTTCGCCCGATGAGCCTCAAACGCGGCGGGCCTTCGTTAGTCACCGCAACGCCGGAATGCATTTTCTTGACGTTCCGACGATGGACTACTTTCCAAATCATATTGGCAAATTGATGCGAAAGCTCCTGAGCTTTTCGGAGTTCGGCGATAAGGTTTTGGTGGCCAGACTAGGGTTGAGGGCAAAATTCGTAGCGGCCTTCGACGGTACCTTCGAGGATCTAGCGGCGCGCTTCGGAAGCAGATACCTCTCGATCACGGAGAGAGCTCGCCGCGCAGTGGGAGACGACGCCACTCTTGTTGACATAGGGGCGCCGCTCAATTTCAAGGATGGACTGGGGAGCTTTAACACCGTGAGCGGCCCGATGCGCCAGGTTGAATTTCCGCGCTTCTTTACCAGGGACGAAC
>JALYJX010000206.1 GCA_030775065.1 Gemmatimonadota bacterium
CCGTGGCGCTGGGTCCCGCAACCTCACGGGCGCAGGCAGTCGATACTACTGTAGCTGCACAGCCCGCGAAAACGCTCTGCAAGCCGCGGGGCAAGAAGCCACCGGGTCCTCCGAGCGTTCCAAGCGTTGTCCTTGCCGGGCAGGTACCACCGCCCGCTCCGGAATGTCGAGTTCCGTTGTCGCCCCGTGCCGCGCTTGTGAAATCGCTGCTCGTTCCCGGGCTCGCCCAGCACCAGCTCTACCGCCGCAAATCGGCAGCTCTCTTTGTGGCCACTGAGCTCGGCGCCATAGGGATGGCGATCAAGTCGAAGATCGACCTCGACGAGGCGACGGCCGCGAGACGCGACACAACCATCGAGACAGTCCTCGGCCCGAACGGACAACCTGTCATCGACCCCGAGACAGGATTGCCGCAAACAATCGGAGTTCCGAAAAACAAGAACCTCGCCGACCGTCAGCGCGCGCGCCGCACGCATCTCGAGGATTGGCTCGCTGCCATCGTGTTCAATCATCTCTTCTCCGGCGCCGACGCGTGGGTCGCCGCAAACCTCGCCGACTTCGACGCCAACGTGAACGTCACCGCTCACGGCCGCGGCATCAGCGTCGCTGCCTACCTCGCATGGTGAAGGAAGTAAGCGCCGCATCCCCGATCGGCGTCTTCGATTCCGGAATCGGCGGACTGACGGTTGTCAGGGAGCTGACGCGACAGCTCCCGAACGAGAGCATCATTTATTTCGGCGACACCGCCAGGGTTCCTTATGGGCCGAAGAGCCCCGAGACCGTGATTCGCTACAGCCGCGAGATCACGTCGTTTCTTCGCGATCAGGGCGTGAAAGTGGTCGTCGTCGCGTGCAACACCGCGACCGCGCATGCACTCCCGACCCTGCTCGACGAATACGACCTTCCAATCATAGGAGTGATCGAGCCCGGCTCACGCGCCGCCGCGCGAGCAACGAAGTCGGGGAACGTAGGCGTCATCGGTACGCACGGGACGATCAAATCCGGCGCGTACGAGCGTGCCATCGCGGCCGAGCTGCCAAGCGCGAACATCATGGCGCGAGCATGTCCGTTGTTCGTTCCGCTCATCGAGGAAGGCTGGCTGGAAACCGAAGCAACGCGACTGATCGCGACGGAATACCTCGGGCCGTTTGCAGGCGGCCAGATCGACACACTTGTGCTGGGGTGCACGCACTATCCGCTCATGAAGCGGGCAATCGGTGAAGTTGTGGGTCGACAGGTACGCTTGATCGACAGCGCGGAAGAGACTGCGGCCGAGACAGCGGCGACACTGCGTGCACATTCATTGTCACATGAGGACGGAGTGGAGCCGTCGCATCGGTTCATCGCCTCCGACGTACCGGATCAGTTCTTACGCGTCGGCCAGCGCTTTCTCGGACAGGCGATCGACCGCGTTGAGACGGTGACCCTCGGCTGAGCCCTCACGCCACTCGAGCAGCTCGATCGATTCGGGAGTGATCCGAAGATAGGTCGGCGCATCGAGCCAGGAGCCGGCATTTGCGAACACGCCGCCTCGTGGCGCGCGCTCGAGGGCGGGTACATGAGAGTGGCCGTAAACGAGAAGGTCGAGCGACCTGTCGTGCTCCAGCTCGCCCATCGCGACCGCGCGAAGCCCCCGGCCCGCGTCGCGCGCGCGATACTCGCGGCTCGCATCCGAGCTGCCGTGCGCCAGGCGCGTTGCCCAATCGGGATGAAGAGCGCGGAACGCGCGAATTGCCAGCCGGTTCCGCATCACCGGGCGGATCACCCTGTAGCCGCGATCCTCATCCTGACGCAGCCCGTCGCCGTGCTCGACGCGCGAATGCCACCCAGCGAGCTCGCCGGTCCACGGTCCAACATGGTATTCCACGCCGACGTCCTGGCGTAGAATCTCACCACCCCAGCAGTCGTGATTGCCTGCCAGCCAGAGAATCTCCATTCCACTGTCGCGCAGCTCCGCCAACGCGGCGAGAGCGCGGAAGCTCGAGCGCGGAATGACGGACTTCCACTCGAACCAGAAGTCGAACAAATCGCCGTTGATGACAAGCGACGCGGCGCGGCCGCGGAGGTCGCGCAGAAATCGCACGAACGAGCGCTCTACTTCGAGGGGTGCGACTCCGATGTGCGCATCCGAGACGAGATAGCAGGGGGAAGCTGGCACATCGCAATTGTAGCGGGCGGTGTCATGCTTCACAAATCGCGGTGTCTACTCGCATCCGGCCGGCTCTCTCATCCAGTATTTTATCTGCATGACCGGCATTGTCGCGGCGCCCCGCGAAACCACCATCGAAGTGAGAGTGCGTTACGCAGAGACGGATCAAATGGGCGTCGTGTATCACGCCAACTATCTGGTGTGGTGCGAGATAGGCCGAACGGATCTGATACGGCACCTCGGCACTTCGTACGCCGACCTCGAGCGCCACGGAATCGGCCTGGCGGTGATCGACGCCTCGGTGCGGTACCACTCTCCCGCGCGCTATGATGATCTCATTCGCGTACGCACTGTGATCAGCGATGTGAGATCGCGGACGGTTACGTTCGACTACACCATCGAGGATGCGGATGGCGGAGCGCGCCTGGCATCCGCGCGAACCACTCTCGCGTCACTCAACAAGGAGGGGAAACTTGTCGCGTTGCCGGCGGAGATGCGGAAGCTCATGGAAGATGCGCGCAGCTAGAGTCGCTCTGGCATCGTTGCTGTTCACCGCAGCCGCTGTCGAGGCGACTGCACAGGGCGCAACACAGGCTCGCTCCCGCCGGAATGTCTCGTTGTACGCGCGCCTGCTGGTGATGACGGACTCGCGCACCTTCGATGCAGCGCTCGTGGACAGTGCTCTGGCCAGCAGCTGGGCGCCGTTGCGCGCAGCGGCAACGCTCGCAATCGGACAGGTGGGCTCGTCGCACGGAATGCCGCGTGCGTCTCGCCTGCGCGAGCTCCTCGCGGATCGTGACCTTGTCGTTGCGTCGAACGCCGCGTACGCCCTCGGCCTGTTGCGCGATTCGACACCGGTCGCTGTCTCAGCACTCGCTGCGGCCCTCGGCGGTCCGCCGCGTGTTGCGCGCGAAGCCGCCTGGGCGCTCGGTGAGATCGGCGCGCAGGCGCGCAGCACGATCGTTGCCGCGCTTGCTACGTCGGGCTCCGATGAAGCGCGGACGATTCAGCTCCTCTTCGCGGCAGGCAAGCTGCGGCCGGTGCCAGTTGAGGCAGTGCGCCGGTATCTCTCCGCTGAGAGTCGCCCGTCTGTACTCTGGGCAGCGATCTACTCGATTGCACGTTCCCGCGCACCAGGTGGCGCGCGCGACCTGATCGCAGCGGCGGTGCTTCCACCGCTCGCGCGAGCATCGGCAGCCGCCCAGGCCTCTTCCGACGTTGCACCATCCGCGCGGCCGCTCACCGCCGAAGTCTACGTGTCGCCGTCTGTTGCCTGGCAGCGAGCGAAAGCCGATCTTGCCCGCGGCCTTAGCAAGGCCGCGGCAGGTGACTCACTCGCTGATCGTGCGGTCCCCGTGCTGTCGCGGCTGGTTCTGGATGCACATCCGCACGTGAGAATCAACGCTGTGCGGTCTCTCGCGACATTCGGGCCTCGTGCCCGCGATCTGGTGGTTGCGGCCACGCGCGACCCGGACGCGAATACGCGCATCGCCGCGGCGCAGTCGTTGAATACCGTTCTCGATTCGAGCGTCGTGAGCTGGAAGCCGCTATGGACTGCCGACACGAGCATGATGTATCGCTCGAGTCTGCTCACCGCGGCGGCGCGAGCCGGCGCGATGCTCCCCGAGTTCGTCACGTGGCAGGGGCACTCCAACTGGCGCTATCGAGCTGCATCGCTCGATGCTGCCGGCGGCCTCCCGAATGCCGCGCTCGGCAGTCAGGTCGGTTATCAGATGGTTTCCGACACGGACAGGCGCGTGCGCGCGGCGGCCTACTCGGCAATTGCCGGAAATGACTCCATTCTGAGCGTGCGGGCGCGCGAGGCGCTGCTGCGCGGCCTGATCGACCCCGATTACATCGTTCGCGCGACGGTGATCGGAAGTCTGGCGCGCCGCGCCAATGCGGCCGACGCTCCGTTCGTTCTCAACGCGTACCAGCGAAGCTCGAGAGATCCCGGGAATGACGCCCGGCTGGCGGCGATTCAATATCTCGCCGCTGCATGGAAGCGCGACAGCACCGCCTTCTCTCCAACACTGCGGACGAGTCTCTCACGGCTGCACCCGTCGCCTGATCTCCTCGTGCGATCAGCAGCTGCGGGAGCTTCGGCCTTCCGCGACTGGGAATCCCGTTCGGGCACACCGCGGCCACTCGAGTGGTATGAACGACTGGTGAGGACATACGTAATCCCCGCACAGGCGGGCAACAGACAGCGCGCGACAATCAGGACGCAGAGAGGCGATATAGTTCTCGATCTCTTCGGGGCCGATGCGCCGATCACGGTCGACAATTTTCTCACGCTTGCGCGCAGCGGATACTATCGTGGAACGAGATTCCACCGTGTGGTGCCCAACTTTGTCGCGCAGGACGGAGATCCCCGCGACGACGGCAATGGCGGACCTGGTTACGCAATCCGCGACGAGATGAATCCGCGCAGGTACGACCGGGGTGCGCTCGGAATGGCGCTCTCCGGCGCGGATACGGGAGGAAGCCAGTACTTCATCACGCATTCACCTCAGCCGCACCTGGATGGGCATTACACCGTTTTCGGTCGAGTCGTGCGGGGCTTTCGCGCGCTCGACGCGCTCGTTCAGGGTGACGCGATTCTCGCAGTCGTGCCCCGGTGACGCGAAGGTTTTTTGTCTCGGTTGTGGCGATCGCCGCATTGACAGGCGCATGCGCGCCGAGAGTCACGGCGCTCAAAGGTGCGCCGGCGCCGAACAGGGCGCTGCCGGTGATCCAGCTGCCAGGCGCGCACCGCCGAATTGTTTTCCGGTGGGATTTCGAGGAGAACAGTTTGCTCACACGAGGCGAGGGTGCGATACGCACTGCTGCACCCGACAGCGCGCGTGTTGATCTCTTTCTGACCGGCGGAATCGCGGCTGGACACGCGGTGCTAATTGGCGATTCGCTTCGCGCGCGGAACAAAGCTCAAATCGCGCGTGTTCTTCCTCCTCCGCCCATGATGTGGGCTGCACTTGGCCGACTTGCAATTCCGCCCTTGCCGGATACTGTCGTTACCGAGGAAGGAGGGACGCTGTACGCCGAAGTAGGCCGACCGGCGACGTGGAGGGTTACGGTCAAGGGAGGACGCCTTACGCAGCTCGTGAGGTTGAGCGGCGGGCGCATCGCCGAGCTGGTGACGCGTGACGCTGGCGGCCGTCTGCTTTATGAAGTCCCGGGCCGGCGTAAGTTGTGGCTCGGGATCATTCGTGATGAGGAGGTAGCTGCTTTTGATCCGACGATCTGGACTCGCTAGCCTCGTACTGACGCTGACGGGTTGCATCTACGGCTTCGCCGGCGGAGGTCTGCCGTCGCATGTGGAGACCGTCGCGATCATTCCGTTCGAGAATCTCACGGCGAATCCGGAGATTCAGCGCGAGCTCGTGGAATCACTGCGCGGCGGGCTGCGCGAGCGCCTTGGTCTTCGCGACGCCGCGGAAGCCCGCGCGAACGCAATCGTCCGCGGAACAATTCAGCGCTACGAGACGGATATCCCGGTCGGATATTCCGCGACCAACAAGGAGCAGACGAGCGCAAGGCGGCAGCTCTCGATCACCGTCGACATCGAGATGGTCGACCAGGTGAGCGGAAGAACTTTGTGGCAGAAGAAGGGCCTCATGGCCGAGGGTCAGTACGACGAGCGCGGGGAAGCCGAGGGCCGCAAGCAGGCGATAGACCGGATCGTGAACGACATCATCCAGGGCGCGCAGTCCCAATGGTGACGCGAGCGGCGCTGCACACGCAGCGTGGAGCGAGCCGGCTGGGTTGTCTGATCCAGCTCGTAATCCTCGGCGGCCTGCTGTACTTCGGGCTGTACGCCGGCCAGGATATCCTCGAGTACTATCGTCTTCGCGATGCGATGAAGCAGGAGGCGCGCTTCGCAACGCTCAGGTCCGACACGCAGATCAGGGATCGCATCCGGTCGTTTGCGGATTCCGTGGGACTTCCGGAAGAGGCCAGCGATATCAGTATCGTTCGCGGCGACAATACGATTCGGATCTGGAGCGAGTATGACCAGCCGCTTCGACTGCCGTTCAATCTCGAGAAGTCGATACATCTGAAGCCTTCGGTGGAGCAGCGGCTCTGATCGGCTCTGGCGGACTCGCCGCATCCGCCGACGCGTCCGCGGCGTCTTGAGAGAGCCGACAAGTAAAGTCGCTGCGTCGTGGAATGACGCGGTGGCGCGCCGCGAGCAGATGCCCGGAAAGGTCGTCTTCACCAATGGTGTTTTCGATCTTCTTCATCCCGGGCACGTGGACGTTCTCACGGCCGCGCGCTCACGCGGCGATGCGTTGATAGTCGGCATCAACACCGATCATTCCGTGACCCGTCTCAAGGGACCGGGTCGTCCGGTGCGCAATCAGGCGGAGCGAGCCTACGTGCTGGCCGCGCTCGAGGCGGTAGACCTGGTGGTGCTTTTCGAGCAGGACACGCCGCTGGAGCTCGTGCGCGCGCTGCGTCCGGATGTGATCGTGAAGGGCGGCGACTATACCGTGGACTCAATCGTCGGCGCGAGCGAAGTTCAAGGCTGGGGAGGAGAAGTCGTGGTCGTGCCTCTCACACCTGGTCAGTCCACCTCATTCATCATCGAGAAGCTAAGTGCCCAATAAGCGCGCGTCGCGGAGTGACAGGGCGAATTCCGAGCTGCGTCCAATCACGCTGGAGCCTGGCGTCGCTCCTTATGCCGAAGGCTCATGTCTGATCACTTTCGGAACTACGCGGGTGCTTTGCACCGCGACCGTCGAGGAAGGCGTCCCCGGGTGGCGCCGCGGCCGTGGCGAGGGATGGCTCACCGCGGAATACGCAATGCTTCCCCGCGCAACACGC
>JALYJX010000207.1 GCA_030775065.1 Gemmatimonadota bacterium
GTCTGCTCGAGCTCGATCCGCGGCAGATGCTGCTGGCCGACGAGTTCATCGGCAACATCGGCGACGACGGGTACCTGGCGTCCACGATCGATGAGGTTGTTTCCTCCCTCAACGACGTCGTTACGCGTGCCGCCGAAGAGGCGGGCAGAGACATCGACGATCTTCCGCTCTACACCATTGAAGAAGCGGAGAAGATGCTGGCAACGGTGCAGAGCCTCGATCCGCCTGGAGTCGCCGCACGCACGCTGCAGGAATGTCTGCTCCTCCAGCTCAAGGAGGCGGGCCTCCAGCAATCACTGCCTTATCGTCTCGTGCACGACTGCTTCGACGAGCTAATCGCTCACCGCTGGAGCGAGATATCGAAGCGTTTCGGCATCAGCGCCGCGGACGTCCAGGGCGCAGCCGACGAGATTGCAAAGCTCGATCCCAAGCCGGGGCTGCGTTACAGCAGCGGAAGCGACAACTACATCATTCCCGATCTCATCGTCGACAAGATCGACGGGCACTATCATGTCTTCCTGAATGACGCGAACCTTCCGCGTCTCAAGCTGAGCAAGACGTATCAGGAGATTGCCCGGGACAAGAAGAAGTTCGAAGGCGAGAACAAGGAGTTCATCTCCAACAAGCTGAACTCCGCCAACTGGATGATTCAGGCAATCGAGCAGCGGCGTCAGACCATGCTGAAGGTGATGAACTACATCGTCGACAGGCAGCGGGAATTCTTCGACAAGGGAGTGCAGTACCTGAAGCCGCTAACTCTGCGCGAAGTGGCGGAAGTGATCAACATGCACGAGTCCACGGTGAGCCGGGTGACAAACGAAAAGTTCGTGCAGACTCCGCGGGGCGTCCTGCCGCTCAAGTTTTTCTTCTCCTCCGGGCTCGCGACGACTGACGGCGAAGACGTTTCAGCGCGCGGCATCAAGGCGCAGCTGGAAAAGCTCGTTCAGGAAGAGGATCCAAAGCATCCGCTGACCGATCAGGCGATTGTCAATATTCTGCGCGAGAGCGGCGTTCAGATCGCGCGCCGGACTGTTGCCAAGTATCGCGATCAGCTCGGAGTTCTCTCAGCACGGATGCGCAAGCGCGTATGACACGCAAACGCGTATGACATCGGTGCGGTCGGAGACCACGCCAGTCTACACAGCTGCGCGCCGCCCGCTGGTAAGCATCCTCGTCCCCGCCAAGGATGAGGCGGAGAATCTCCCGGTCTTCATGGAACAGGCAGCAGCGGTATTCGCAGAGAACCCCGGCATGTACGAAGTAGTCGTAGTCGACGACGGATCGGTGGACGATACGTGGGCCGTTCTGGGCTCGCTGCAGCGCCAGTATCCTTTTCTCACGGCCGCGCGCCATCGATACAGGCGCGGAATTGCCGAAGCCCTGCGCACCGGATATCTGCACTCCCGCGGTTCGGTGCTCGTTTTTTATCCGGCCGATCTCCAGTACAAGCCGGAGGATATTCCGCGGCTCGTGGCGCCCGTGCTCGACGGCACTTCCGACATGGTCACAGGCTTCAAGGAAGGGCAGTACGAGAAGGCATTCGTGTCCGGCGTCTATAATCGTCTCAGCCAACGCCTCTTTCACGTTCCGGTTCGCGACCTGAATTCGGTGAAAGCGTACCGGCGAGAGGTGATGGAAGCTCTTCCGGCTCGGCCGGACTGGCACCGGTACATGATCGTCATGGCCGTAGCACAGGGATTTACGGTTTCGGAAGTTTCCGTACCGCTCTACCCTCGCTTAGCCGGCAAGTCAAAGTTCGGGATCGGGAGAATTCCGATCGGCGTGCTGGACATGCTGGCCGTATGGTTCGAGCTGCGGTTTGCCAAGAAGCCGCTGCTGCTCTTCGGCATGCTCGGCGCAGCGCTGTTCGTGCTCGGCGTCCTCGTGGGAATTGCAGCTGTACTGTGGAGAATATTTGCGGGAGAAGGCTTCCGTCCGCTGCTCAATCTCGTGGAGACGTGTCTCATCCTCGGGAGCGTTTTGTTTGCCACGGGATTGATCGGAGAGCTGATCGCGGCGCAGCGCGCGGAGATGCGCGAGCTTCGAGCTCGCCTGGAGGAATTGGCGCAGGGGCGCGACACGCTGCAAAAGCCATAGCAGTGTGAACGTCCTTTTTCTGACGCACTCGTTCCCCAGAGGGTATGGGGATGCGCCGGGCTCGTTCCTGCTCCGGCTCGCTGTCGCGCTCCAGAAGCAATCCGTAAACGTCCATGTCGTCGCCCCGTCGGCCGCCGGTCTCTCCTCGTCGGAGGCGCTCGATGGAATCACAATCGAGCGCTTCCGCTATGCACCGCGCCGTTACGAGAAGCTGGCCTACACCGGGAACATGGCGCAGGACGTCGCATCCTCGTGGAGCGCGCGGTTTGCTCTGGTCGGGTTCCTCGGCTCGGATTTCGTTGCGGCGGTTCGCGCGCGCAGAAGCTTCGAGCCGGACGTCATTCACGCCCACTGGTGGTTTCCGAGCGGCGTGATCGGCAGCTGGCTCTCGAAAATGTCGCATCGTCCGCTCGTGACGACGTTGCACGGAACCGACGTGCGTCTCGCGCGGACGGTGGCGATCAGCCGTCCGCTGTTTCGTCACGTCCTCCAGCATTCTTCCGCGGTGACGACTGTATCCAGCTGGCTGGGCGCGGAAGTCAAAGCCATGGTGCCGTCAATTACGCCTGCGATCGCACCAATGCCGGTGGACACGGCGAGATACACTCCCGGCGGGCGGCGCGAGAATGCCCGCCTTCTTTTTATCGGCCGCTTTACGCAGCAGAAAGGTCTGGACCATCTGCTTCGCGCGCTGCCCCTCATGAAGCAACGAGCGATACTCGACATCGTTGGGAATGGCGGCGACAGTGCGCGGTATCGCGCGCTGGCGGACGAGCTTTCAGTCGGTGATCGCGTTGCGTGGCACGGACAGCTGAGAACCGATCAGCTTGCCGGTCTTTATCGCGCGGCAACAGCACTCGTCGTTCCCTCGATCGATGAAGGACTCGGACTCGTCGCCGTCGAGGCACTTCTCTGCGAGACACCAGTTGTGGCATTTCGATCGGGCGGCCTGACGGACGTGATTCAGGACGGGCGCACCGGCGTGCTCGTGCCGCCGGGTGACTCAGCCGCGCTTGCATCGGCGCTCGATGATGTTATCGCCGAGCCGGAGCGGGCGCGCACGCTGGGTGCGGCGGGAAGGCTGTACGCTCTGTCGGCATTTGCGCCCGAATCGGCCGCGCAGCGTTACGCCGGTATCTACAAGAAAGTAATTGACGACAGGACGGCGTAAGCTCTTCGTCGCAGCGCAATGGATATTCGCCGCGGCAATCGTCTGGGCAGCGGCAGATGCGCTGCGAGGTCAATGGAGCGCCGCCGCAGGAAGACTTGCAACGCTTTCCCTCGACTGGGCGTGGGTCGCCGCCGCGACGGGAATCGTGCTGCTCACCTATGTGCTGCTGATCGACACGTGGCGCGGGCTTCTCGCCGGGTGGGGAGGGTACCTGCATTTCAACACCGCGGCGCGCATCTGGTTCATCTCGAATCTCGGGAAATATCTTCCGGGAAAAGTGTGGTCGATCGCGGCCATGAGCGTGATGGCGCGCGAGCAGGCAGTATCGCCAGTCGCAGCCGCCGGTTCATCGATACTCATTCAGATCATCACTATTGCGACGGGCATTGCCCTCGCGCTGTTCATGGGCGTGCGCGCAATCGACCAGCCGGTGCTCGCGACAGTTGTCGCAGTGATCCTCGGCGCCGCAATCGCATCGCTTCCGGTCACCCTTCCTGCGCTGGCCCGCGTCGCTTCCGTGCTGACGGGACGCGCGATCGAGGTGCCGCCGCTGGGAGCTGGAACACTCATCCTCACGGTGGCCCGGTCGCTCCTCTCCTGGCTTGCTTATGGTGTGGCGTTTCAGCTCTTCGTCCGCGGAGTGCTCGGCTCGGCGGCTGGCGAGACCTCCTCGTACATCGCAGTTTATGCGGCGTCGTACATCCTTGGTTTTCTCGCGCTCTTCGCGCCGGGCGGCGTCATCGTCCGAGAGAGCGCGCTGGTTGCCGGGATGGTGCGTATGGGACTCGCAAGTCAGGCCGACGCGTTCGCGGTGGCGGTTGCGTCGCGCCTCTGGCTCACCGTCGTCGAGCTGTTGCCGGGTTTCGTGTATCTGGCCCTGACGCGTCGCTCCTCCTCCAGGTAATGATGATCGGATGAAACCCAAGGCGCGCCCGGCGCGGGATGTGACAGCAGCGGGAGGCGCCGGCCGCGGCGACCCGAGCGAGCCGGTCGTTCCAGCGGCAAGTCTCAAAGGTCCGCCGCGCGAGACGCTGTGGGCGGCGCTGACCTATGCGCTTCTGACGGTTTCGCTCGCATGGCCCGCCTTCGCTGGAAAGTTTCTCGTCGGCGGGAACAGCGACCAGTACATCGCGGGCTACGCCTTCCGTGAATTCGCTGCGAGCACGTTGCGAGCGACCGGAGAGTTTCCGTTGTGGAATCCGTACCTGTTCGGCGGAATGCCGTTCGTCGCGGCGATGCACGGCGACATCTTCTATCCGACGTTTCTGCTGCGGATGATTCTGCCCACGGACGTCGCCATGACGTGGGGGTTCGTCATCCACGTTTTCCTCGCCGGCCTTTTCACGTTCCTGTTCCTTCGTGCCTGCGGCTTTGGTTTTTTTGGATCGCTGTTCGGCGGAGTCGCGTACATGATGGGGGGGCAGGTTGCGTCTCTTGTTTCGCCAGGGCACGACGGAAAGCTCTTCGTCAGCGCCCTCTTCCCGCTCACGCTCCTGATGCTGCTCCGCGGAATTCGCGACGGAAAGCGATGGAGCTGGGGCGCACTGGCGCTCGTGATCGGTCTCGTCGTGCTCAGTCCGCATCCTCAGCTGCTTCAATACCTGCTGCTGGCCTCGGGCGCATTTGCGCTTTTTCTCGCGATCTCCGGGTGGAGAAGGGAAGAGCTGACATCCCGCGAGGCCGCGACTCGCCTCGGCTTCGCCCTGGGGGCCGTCGTGATTGGCGGGCTGATGGGGGCAATCCAGTATCTTCCGCTTCGCGAATACGTCCCGTGGTCGCCACGAGCCGGCGGTTTGCCTGACTACACGGTTGCAACTTCGTACGCATGGCCGACGAGCGAGCTCTTCAACGCGTACCTCCCTCAATTCACGGGAATACTGAGAAACTACTGGGGCGAGAGCGGTATCCACTTCCACAGCGACTACGTCGGGGTAGCGGTCCTGTTGATGGCAGGCGCTGCATTTTCGAGTCTCAGGACCGACCCGCGCCGGCGTCTGATCCTGTTCTGGACCGGAACGGTCATCATCGCCACGCTCTGGGCGATGGGCTCACACACACCGTTCTATCGAATCCCGTACGCTCTCGTGCCCGGAACCAAATTCTTTCGCGCACCGAATTCGGTCTTCTTCGTTGGCTCGCTTGGAATCGGTGTGCTCGCCGCGGCGGGAGTCGATCATGTCATCGATCGCGTAGTGGGCAAGAAGTATCTCTCTGCGTGGCTCGGGTTCGGAGCTTTCATCGCTGTTCTCGCGTCAGCCGGCATTCTCACGTCGATCGCCGAGAGTCTCGCGCACGAGCAGACGCTGGACCGCGCAATCGCCAACTCTCTCGACCTGATGCTCGGAGCGTGGCGATCGTTCGGCTTCGTCGTCGCGACGGTCGCGCTCGTGCTGCTCATACAGCGCGGGAAGATTCCGCTCAGGGCAGGTGGCTGGGCGCTATCGGCGCTGGCGGCGGTGGATCTCTGGACGATCCTCCGGTATTACTGGGTGTTCTCGCCCGCCGCCGCCCAGCTGTTCGCGTCAGACCCGACGCTGAACGCACTGAAACGAGAAACCCAGCCGGCCCGGGTGATTGCCGTTCCTCTCGCTGCGATCGGAAATCGCGACCCGATTCTCGAGGGGGATGCGCTCATGGTCCACCGGATTCGCAACGTGCTCGGATACCATGGAAATCAGCTTGGCAGATACAATGCGCTGCTGGATAAGGACCAGGGATATCGTCAGATAGTAAATCCCAATGTGTGGCAGCTCCTCAACGCGCGATTCCTGCTGACAAATACAGAGAATCCCCAGGAGCTGTTCCCGGGCGCCACGCCGGTTGCGGGGCCGGCACAGGATGCGGCCGGCATCACCTTGTATCTCTACAGACTTCCCGGTGACAATCCATACGCCTGGGTAGTCCCAATCATCGTGAAGGCTCCGGACGACGCAGTGCTGGGAACCGTTCTCGACCGTCGATTCGACGTGCGGCGCGCCGCGCTGTTCGACACGGCGGCCGCCGTCACGGGCATCGAGAACGTCACCGCGTTGCCGGAGCCTCTTGCGGTGAAGGCGTCGGTAACGCGCTACGCTCCCGGCAGCGTCGGCATCCGTCTCGACTCGCCGGCGCCGCGCGGATCTGCTCTCGTAGTCAGCGAAAACTATTACCCGGGGTGGCAGGCAACGGTCGCGGGAAAAACAGTGCCGACCGGACGCGCCGATTTCTCGCTTATCGGTGTCCAACTACCCGAGGGGGCAACCGAGGTGAACTTGTCTTTTACGAGCGCGGCATATGAGACCGGGAAGGTGGTCACGCTGATCGCCCTTGCCGCCGCATTGCTTCTCACTGGTGTCGGTGCGCTCGCGCAGCGAAGGGCGAGAGCAGTTGCCTGAGAAAGCGCTCGTAATCGTTCCGACGTACAACGAGCGGGACAATGTCTCGCAAATTGTTCCGGCAATTCTCTCGCAGGATACGTCACTCGACGTTCTGATCGTCGACGACGGATCTCCCGACGGAACGGGCGCGGTCGCCGACGAATTGGCGGCGGCTGACCCTCGCGTTCACGTGATTCATCGCCAGGGAAAGCTCGGTCTCGGCACTGCGTATATCGCCGGTTTCAAGTGGGCGCTCGCGCGTGACTACGCTTTTATCTTCGAGATGGATG
>JALYJX010000208.1:0-3219 GCA_030775065.1 Gemmatimonadota bacterium
CCGCTCGAGACCATGGGCCTGGATTCTCTGAACTCGATCAATCTGTTGCTGGACCTGGAGGCGACGTTTGGGATCTCTTTTCCCGATGAGATGCTGACGCCGGAGATTCTCCGTACCGCACGGAAGATCACGGACGCACTCAACAAGCTCACACCGAATTGACGGGAGCGCTCCGGTGACAGAGACTATCGAGACGTATGGACCAGAGTGGTTAGCTGCCGAAGCAATCGCCCGCGCTGCCGCGACCGGCGTGGACGCGACAGACGAGCTCGCGCGTTGTCTGATCGATCCAGGTTGGAATTGGGGATGTTTCCTGGGTCACTTGGTGACACACAAGCTCCGCGGCCCCGCGGCGGAACTTCTGCTGAATGAGCGGTTCCGGCCGCTCCTGTCGGACCGCTTCCGTGATTTTTTTCGAGAGCTTGTGAACCTGAATCGACGCAGGATGCAGGTCTTCGCGGCCGAAGCGGCGCGCATCTCCAACGCGGCTACTGAGGGAGGAGTCACCGTCGCCCTGCGAAAAGGCATCGTGCTTGACTACCAGTGTTATGGCGGACGCGGAACGCGGCTATTCTCGGACCTCGACTTCATGGTTCCCACCGCGCATCAAGCAGGATTCGTAGGCTTGTTGGAACAGCTCGGGTACACAGCGGGAGAATATGACTCGATCCGGGATGAAGTGGTGCCGTACGAGCGGAGGGCTGTGGTGATCTACCGCTTCAATCCCGATCATCTGCCTCGCATGGCGCTGGCTACAGCCGACCCCGTGCTGCCCTTTGTGCAAGTCGATCTCGCGGGGAGCTTCACTTGGACGAACGGTGAATACCAGATCCCGCTAGAGCCCGCGTTTCGTGAGGGCGTCTGGTTGAGCATAGCGGGATACGGAAGTGTTCCCGTGTTTTCTCCTCAGTACCAGATGCTCGATGTCATTCTTCATTTGTTCCGCGAGGGATTCGTCGAAAACGCCGTGATGAGCGGCCTCGCTCTAACGCTCTCCGGGTTTGTAGACGTGGCCTCGCTCTGGCGCCACACTGGGGACGCTCTTGTACGGGGCGGCTGGACGCAGTTCGTCACCACCCAGGGAGTTGCGAGCCCAGTCGCTTGGGTGCTGGGACATACGGATCGACTGTTTGGCACCAAGACCTTAGCAGAGGCAGGGCTCGAAGCGCTATTCGCGCCTGAATGGGCCGCCGCGTGGCGCTCCGCCGGCGGAGCGGCGCAGCGCTGGCATGGCGACGTGCGCCGACGTCTGTTTGAGGGCGGCCGACTGTACCGGCCAAACTCTTACGGGATGGATGCCATGGTGTCTCTAAGCACTACCACCTGAGGTGGTCGATCAGAAACACCATATCATGAGCCAGTCAGATGTGAGGGTTGATCGCGACGTCGCGACCGATCTTCTATCTTGCCTCGAGCGCCATGCCGCGCAGCGCCCCGACGCCGTCGCGCTCACGCATGTAACCGTTCGTGGTGCTTGGCGCACCGTGACGTGGGCTGAGCTCAGGAAGAGAACTCGGTATTTCGGAGCCCATTTCAAGGGCCACAACTTCCGTGCCGGGCTCGTGCCGATGATCGCCCCGAAGTCGCCTGACCTAGTGGCCGCGATGCTGGGCGCGGTAGGTGCCGGCAGCGCCTTCGCGTGCTTGAATCCGAAGCTCCAGCTTCCGCAGCTGCTCGGCGCCCTCCGGGCTACGTCCCCACGGCTGGCCGTAGTCGGCGGAGCGAGTCTGGGGCTGCTCCTCGCGGGAAAGGATCATCCCATCGTTCGCCGCACTCGCTGGTTGGCGATCGACACCCGCGACGATGACGAGAGCTGCGACCAGATAGACGCGCTGCGTGCTGTCGGCGTTCTCATCGACGAGGCTGATCTCCCGGGCGAAACGGCGAATGTCTTGGTTCCTCTGGAGCCGTCCGAATCCCATAGGCGTCTCGGTTGCTGCCTCTTCACGTCCGGATCGACGGGCAATCCCAAGGGGGTCGCGGTCAGTGTCGGAGATCTCGTCGACAGGGCTCGAACCGAGGCCGCGTGGTTCTCTCTCAGCACGCATGACGTGCTGCTGAGCATCCTGCCGTTTTCGTTCGATGTCGGCCTTTCCCAGCTCCTCGGCGCGCTCTGGACCGGATGCGAGTTGGTCATCCCGCGCGGGATTGTCCCTCCGATCGAGATCTTGGAGTCCATTCGAGAACGCGGGGTCACCGGGATTTGCGGAGTGCCGACGATCTGGCAGGACGTGATCCGGGTATGGCGAGGCCGTAGGTCGGACGGAGAACTCGCCCGCCTGCGGTTCCTTACAATCTCCGGTGGCAGCCTTGAGCTACACGGCCTTCGCCAGCTCGCAGAGACGGTGCCGAACACGGAGATCTTCAAGACATATGGACAGACCGAAACGTTCCGATCGACTTCTCTACGTCCCGACGAACTCTGGACGATGGCAGACAGCGTGGGGCGTGCGTATCCCGGCGTCCAGCTCCGCGTGGTTCGCCCGGATAATTCGGCGTGTGATCCTGGCGAGGTCGGAGAGGTGGTTCACATCGGAATGGGCACGATGTTGGGCTACCTGAGGGACGAGGGCGACGAGTGGGGCGTTCGGATCCTCGAGATCGACCAGACGAAGGGAGTGATGACGGGAGATCACGGCTACCTAGACTCCCATCGCTATCTATTCCTGGTGGGCCGACGTGACAGCATGGCGAAGATCGCCGGCAACCGGGTCTATCCCGCGGAGGCGGCCCAGAGGGCGCGTGAGCTTCCCGGCGTGCAGGAAGCGGAAGTCGTGGTTGTAAAGGAGACCGGGCAGGAGCCGGTGCTGGTTTGTTGGATTGTGCCGGAGCATGGCGTCAGGGTGGACGCTGTCGAGTTGAGAAAGGCGCTTCGATCGCTACTCCCATCGTTCATGATTCCTAAGCACTTCCTATCAGTTCAGACCATCCCGCGCCTTTCCAACGGTAAGCCCGACCTCTTGTGCCTCCAGAGCGACGCCGCAACCCAAATGGCGTCTTGGGCGAGCGCCGACGTCGATTGAGCTCACTGGAAAGGCAACAGTTTCCGGTTCATATGCCGCCGACGGGTTGGAGAGTCAGGCGAACGGGTTCCCGACTCGATCTTTCCTCGGCGCAGCAGCGCAATGTCAGTTGTTATGCCGACGACTGGCCGGCGCGATCACGGCCTGAGAATGCGTTTCGGCGCCGCGATTCCAGACTACACGACATCTACTCCTT
>JALYJX010000208.1:3229-6904 GCA_030775065.1 Gemmatimonadota bacterium
CCTCGAGAGATCCATCGGTGCGTAGCCACACCCCGCCACTTGATCTGAGGCGCGCTAATGCATGGATGCAGTCGAATCGTCGTGCCCTTCAATTGTCCCGCGAGGCACCGTATCAGTGGCTGGTGGCGTTCTTTCAGGAGCTGTCTTGGCCCGGCAACGATCCAAGGTGGAACGCTGGGCCGCTCCGTGGCCTACTCTACCTTTCGTGGGAACCCAAGCACGAGAACTTTTTGCTAAGGCGCGCTTTCCCGTTTCACCGCTCCTTTCTCCCGCTTAGCCAATGCGTGCTCCCATCGGGTGTTGTTGAGCACCTTTTCTCCGGCGACACCGCCCGTCTGGACGACCTGCAGATCATCCAGCCTGCGTTGGTTGAGGCTCGTGGCGGCAAGAATGTGCGCCTACGCTGCCTGGCCATACCCGCCACGGCACGGCGAGGACTCCAAGGGGTCTTGCTCGTGATCTACGAGCGGACGGCTCGTCTTCCGGCCCCCTCATCCTTGAAGACTCTCGGTGGCCAATTAGGAGCATTCTCGCTTCAGGCTCTGCACCGCCGCCGCACCGGCAACGTAAGGGCCTCGTGACACTGAGAGAGTGCGCACTGTGAAGACGAAGGTACGAAAGAGCGAGGGCCTATTGCTTGGCAAACTCCTCGAGCGGATAGCTCCGAGGGTGGGGGCGAAGGTCCAGATCGAACCGGAGTGGCGGTTCGTGGGGCAGATCACTTTCCCAAGCGGCCGCCGATCATACTTTAGGTACAACACGCTCGATCTTAACCCAGTAGGCGCATCGGAGGTCGCCAAGGATAAGGACTGGGCCAATTACTTCATGAAGTCAATGGGCTACCCCGTCGTTCCCGCAACTAAGGCGTTCTATGAGCGCAAGTGGGCTCGCACAGTTCGTCGACCACGCAGGGACATTGACGGGGCATATCGATATGCAAAGAAGCTCGGTTTCCCCGTAGTGGTGAAGCCCAACAGCGGCAGTCAGGGCACGGATGTAGAGATTGTTCACAGCCGAGCCGACTTCTATCGTGCAATGCGTAGCATTTTTCGCAAGGATCGCGTTGCTCTCGTTCAGCGACCAGTTGTAGGCAACGACTACCGCTTGGTAGTGCTCGATGAGCAGGTTATCTCAGCGTACCAGCGGCTCCCTCTCAGCGTGATCGGTGATGGCCGGCACAGCCTCGGCTGGCTCTTGCGCGACCGACAGCGTCAGTTTGTCGCGGCCGGTCGCGACACTCAGATCCGGAGGGATGATCCGCGCATTGTCCGGAAGTTAGCGCGTCTCAGGATGACGTTCGCGTCGATCCCCCGAGCCGGTGCTCGTGTGTTTCTGCTCGACAATGCCAACCTCTCAACCGGGGGGGAGGCCATAGACGTAACAAGCGCTGTTCACCCTGACTTCGAGCGGTTTGCTGTCAGGTTGACTGCAGATATGGGCCTTCGACTCTGCGGAGTCGACCTTATGGTCAAGGGGGCTATTTCGGATGCGCCCGATGGCTTTTTTGTGCTCGAGATCAACGCGGCTCCGGGCCTGGACCACTACGCCCGGTCCGGCTCCATGCAGGAGGAAATCGTTGAGCAATTGTACACCAAGGTGCTGAGACAGCTCGACAATGAGACGCGGTACCAGCGGAATTCCAGAACGTCGTCGCACTCCGCCGTTGAGATGCTCGTCAATCGCCCGCGGCAGTCGCTGCTCGGCGGGGTACCCGATCGCCGAAAACGACGTCAAGATTAGGCCGGTAACAGCTAACTACCACGGAAGGTGTCATGTCGAGAGCACAACTGACCTCTGAGTACGGTCTGTTCCAGTATGCGCCGTCCGGCATCGGCGCCTTCGCTGGGCCCGACATGCACCAAGAGGTCTACGAGCGTCTCAATCGTCTGGACACGACTCCCTTACGAAGGTGCAGCTGAATCAACTCCTTGTGCTCTCGAAGGCGGGCAGTATGTCGAACGGCTTTTTCAGATACTACTGGCGCGCACAACCGAATCACCCGTATGACGTGACCGCTCTTCCATTCTATCCGCCGACGCTGATCGCCGATGCAAAGCAGGAGGTCGTTTCGCACGATCACCTTCGGTGGGGCCTCTATCGGCTCTACGTCGATGGTCTCCTCTACTTCGGCAACATTACGGCAGCTTACAGCGCTCTTCGCTCGAGGACGTTCGGCCTCCGTCAGCATGGCGGCGGCGCCATCACGTTTAAGCAGCTCCTCCAGGGCGTCTCGCAATCGAGCAATCGCGATCAGCTACTACTCTCGTTTGACGATGTACTCGATGCGAATCTGGCCAGCGAGGACGACCTCAATCATCGCTTCGACGAGCAATTCGAGAGGTTTTATTCGGCTCGGCAAATGGCGACCAGAAACACCGCTCTTTACCTTTCCATGGTCAACGATCTCGACGTTTACGTTGCGACGAGTATGCGCAACCGGCAGAACTTTCGGGATATGGCCACCACCTGCGAGCGCATCTTCGGCGACGCACGGTTGGAGCGATTCCATCTGCGCTACTTCGACCCGACAATGAGTGCGGCGCGAGGGCACGAAGACAAGGGATTGATCGAGTGCCTCATGGTAAAGTGTGCCAAGGTCGTAATCTACACGGAGGGTGAGAAAGAGAGCTACGGAAAAGATGCCGAGGCGGCTATGGTACGAGATTCACCATCACGACTCACGGCGAGCTATCTCAAGCTACACGAGAAGCTCACGGACTCAGTCGTGAGACTTCAGACAGACGACGAGCTGTTGACGGCGACGTTCTGGAACAATTACCACAATCGACAGACTCGCAAGTACGTGACGCTCGCATCAGGTAAGGAAGCTGAGCGGCTACAGGAGTGAGTCGGGGCGCTGCAGATGGTAGGACTGCACATCCCCCGTGAGGCATAACGAACGCTGCACCTGACAAAGGACGCTACTGAATGCCCGCCTCGCGCGCATCTTGTCGGATGTCCCTGCAGGTGAGCTATTACGCTAGGCTGCTAATCCAGCATCTCTTCCGGTCCAAGGGCCGTGTAAGTACATTGTACGTATGGCCGATCTACGGATCGAGTGGGACGCCGCTAAGGCACGGGCCAACCTGCGAAAGCATGGCATATCCTTCGACGAAGCGGAAACCGCCTTCTCCGATGACTACGCTCTGCTGCTTTCCGATCCTGACCACTCGACCGTCGATGAAGAGCGCCTGGTTCTGATTGGTATGAGTGCCGCTCTTCGCGTTCTTGTCGTCGTTCATTGCGAACGCGATAACGGGAACACCATCCGGCTGATTTCGGCTCGCCGGGCAACCAGATCTGAGCGCGCCCAGTATGACGCGCGGTGGAAACAATGAGAAAAGAGTACGATTTCTCCAAGGCCAAGCGAAATCCCTACGCTAAGCGCCTCAAGCAATCCGTGACGATGCGACTCGATTCGGCAACGGTGGAATATTTCAAGGGTCTCGCCGGCGAGCTCGATGTTCCGTATCAAACGCTCATCAACTTGTATCTCCGCGATTGCGCGATCACGGGCCGGCGGCCGGCTATGCATTGGCGCCCGTCTCGCTCAGGTGCAGCCTCCTCCTATGAGGCGTCATCTGTCAAGTCCTCGAGAAAAAACTGATTTACGGGCAAGAACAATAACACGGCTGCGCCGTTGTGAGTTCGCGTCGGGATTCCGCCTTCGACTGG
>JALYJX010000209.1 GCA_030775065.1 Gemmatimonadota bacterium
TAACGTTGCTGCGCGCCTTGAGGCCTGGTCGAACGCTACTGTCGAACCAGTCCGTCTCAGTTGCCACCGTGTCACCGCGTACGCTCGTCACTCTCATCGCAATTGGTTTCCCCTTCGGCATTGTGAATGACCACGCGGTCGAATCGGTCGTGTTGAGCACAAACGTGGCCACCACAGTGTCGCGACCTTCCGGCTTCACTGTCACGTTCCACATCCCGGCAAAGGTGGCCAGCGACGCTGATGCAGCTGGTGCCGCCTCGGGGGCGGGGGCCATGGCGGTCGTATCAGCTGCGGGCGGGGCTTCCTTCGTGCTGCATCCGGCGACAAGCACAACGCATCCTGCCAGTGCGGTAAAGCGCATCAGCGATCTCCAGAAATGGGATATCCAGCAGCTAAACGCAAAGGGAGGGCAAATGTAGCCGCGCCGCGACATCACAGCAACCGCCTACGTCTAACGTGTAGACAAGATCAAGCGAGAGAATCACGGGTGCGAGGCCCGAGGAGCCCAGCTCACGAGGTCGCAAGTGAGGCTTCAGGGATCGCCTCGCACCTCACCTGTCTCCTGGGACCCTCGGCCCCTCCCGCCTCGCACCTGCGTTTCTCGCAGTTGACTTTCTTTGAGCTCGACTCGTGGACGCAGAATCACTTGGAGAACGAAATGAACGTGTCCCCCTCGCTGATCCGGGGTGCAGCGATTCCGCCCTGCTTCAGGTTTTCCTTGACCCAGGCTGCCGCGACACGCGTCGACTCGTCGGTTCCCGTCTTGTCCTGACACACGGTCACTGTGGTGACGTTGTCGCCGTCGCGGACGGCGTGGTACGCGACAAAACCCGGGACGCCGCGAAGGATTTGTTCGACCTCAGCCGCTTTCGCCGACATTGCGTCGGCAAGTGCGGAGGCCCCGGCATACGAGCGCAGTGTTACATGCATGCGTGATCCTGTGAGAGTGGGAGCGGCGAATCTGGCGGTGCCGGAACGCGGGCGCCAGTTGTTGACTTAAGTCACTGCGATTCGTAAGTTTAAAGGCTGTCGCAGAACCCCAATACAAAGCATCCGAAACCCGCCGCCTTCCCGACCCAAGGGCAGGGTGCGGCTCTACGCACAGTCAGAATCCGCAGAATGAAGACATACACCGCAACCCCGAAGGACATCAAGCACGACTGGTTCATAGTCGACGCGGACGGAATCGTGCTCGGACGCCTGGCCGTCGAGGTCGCGAAGATCATCCGCGGGAAGCACAAGGCGATGTACACACCGCACATGGACACGGGTGACAACGTCATTGTCATCAACGCATCGAAAGTAAAAGTCACGGGCAAGAAGGCGGAGCAGAAGCGGTACTTTCACCACACCGGCTACATGGGACACGAGCGTTTTGTCCCCTTTGCAGCGATGCTCGAGAAGCACCCCGAGCGCGTGATCGAAAAAGCGGTATACGGCATGCTGCCGAAAACCGCGCTGGGCCGACAGGCGCTTCGGCGCAAGCTGCGCGTCTTCGCGAATGCGAATCACTCGCACGCCGCTCAGCAGCCGAAGGTTCTGGACCTCAAGGAAAAGGGTGAGACGAAGTAATGGCTGACAGCACGACAACCACGCACACAATCGGGCGGCGCAAGGAAGCGCGCTGCAGGCTGTACCTCAAGCCCGGCTCCGGGAAATGGCAGGTCAATGGGCGTACTCTGGGCGATTACTTCCCTCGCTCGGCGCACGTTGCCGCCATCCAGCAGCCGTTCACGGCAACCGATTCACTCGGGCGTTTTGACATTGTCGCGAAGGTCGAAGGCGGTGGACTCACCGGTCAGGCCGGTGCGCTGCGTCTCGCTGTCGCTCGCGCCCTGGTGAAGATCGACGAATCGCACCGACGCAAGCTGCGCGACCTCGGACTGCTCACGCGCGACGCACGCGCTGTCGAGCGCAAGAAGCCCGGCCGTCCGAAAGCCCGCAAGAAATTCCAGTTCTCCAAGCGTTAAAGGAAACCTCCACTGAATGACTGAGCCCAATCTCGATCAGCTTCTCGCCGCCGGTGTCCATTTCGGCCACCAGACCCGCCGCTGGAATCCGAAGATGCGCCGTTTCATCTTCGCCGAGCGCAACGGGATCCACATCATCGACCTTCAGAAAACACTGCGTCAGCTCGAGCTGGCAAAGAAGCTCGCGCGCGACGTGATCCTGCGCGGCGACGCAGTGCTGTTCGTCTGCACCAAGCGTCAGCTCGTCAACATCGTGAAGGAAGAAGCTGAGCGATGCGGTGCGATGTTCGTCACAGAGCGGTGGCTCGGTGGGCTGCTGACGAATTTTCAGACGGTGAAAAAGCAGGTGAGGCGCCTGAAGGAGCTCGAGGCAGGCAGCGAGTCGGGTGGAGACTTCGAGAACTACACGAAGAAAGAGCAGCTGATGATGGCCCGTCAGCGCGACAAGCTCTCCAAGAACCTCTCGGGCATCAAGAATCTGACGAGGCTTCCGGGCCTGATGTTCGTCGTTGACTCGAAGAAGGAACGGATCGCCGTGAGCGAAGGGAACAAGCTCGGCATTCCGATCATCGCCCTTGTCGATACGAACGCCGATCCTGATCTCATTACCGTGCCGATCGCCGGCAACGACGATGCGATCAAATCGGTCGAGCTCGTGACGCATGCGATCTCCGACGCGATCGTCGAGGCCCGGCGCGAAGCACCGATTCGTGAGGAAGCCGAGGAGACGGAGTCGTACACATACAGCTCCGACCGCGGCGCTGAGCCGGAAGGAGAAGGCGATCGGAAGAAGAAGCGGCGGCCCCGTCGCCGTCGCGCAAAGCCGGAAGCGATTGCTGCGCGGCTGAAGACGGGCGGAGAAGCGGGGTCAGGTGAATCAGACTCTGCGGACGCTGGGGTGGAGACCAGCGGAGCGGGCGACGCGGTAGCTAACGCGGAGCGCGTAGAGGGTTAACTTCACCTGCCTGCGGGTAGGAACCCGCCGCCGGCCGAATCGCCGGCGGCGTTCTTGTAGGTGAGACGATTTGAACTGATTTGAACGGATTTGGCGGATTAACGACAACAAGCCGCGCAATTCGCGCGCGAGTTTCTTAAAGAGGAATCAAAAAGTGTTTACGGCAAAGGATGTACAGACACTGCGCCAGCGAACCGGCGCGGGAATGATGGAGTGCAAGAAGGCCCTGCAGGAGAACAAGGGCGACATGGACCGGGCGGTCGAGCACCTACGCGCGAAGGGAATCGCAAAAGCCGAGAAGCGCGCCGGAAAGCAGACCAGCGAGGGCCTGATCACCAGCTACATCCACCACAACGGAAAGGTGGGAGTCATGGTGGAGGTGAACTGCGAGACCGATTTCGTCGCGCGCACCGATGATTTCAAGACGCTGGCGCGTGAGATCGCTCTGCACATCGCGAGCGCAGCTCCGATCGCCGTCGACCGCGATGGCATTCCGGAGGAGAAGGTTGCCGTCGAGCGACGCATCGCCGAGGAGCAGGCCAAGTCCAGCGGCAAACCGGAGGCGATCTTGACGCGGATGGTAGAGGGGAAGGTCGAAGCCTACTTCAAGGACAACACCCTCATGCACCAGCCGTGGATCCGCGAGCCGAAGAAAACCGTGGGCGATCTCATCAAGGAAGCATCGGCCAAGGTTGGCGAGAACATCCAGGTGCGCAGGTTCGTTCGCTACCAGATGGGAGAGGAATAACCTCGTGGCGAGTCCGGTCGCCTACACACGCGTGTTGCTCAAGGTCTCCGGCGAAGCACTCGCTGGAGGCCATGGCACCGGATTCCACTTCGACACACTCGAAAGGATTGCCGAGGATATCAAGCAGGTAGTCGACATGGGCATCGGCATCGGCCTGGTCATCGGCGGCGGCAACATCGTACGCGGAGCGGAGTTTGCCAGGCTCGGCATGGACCGCGTTGGCAGCGACTACATGGGTATGCTTGGTACGGTGATCAATGCATTGGCGATGCAGGATGTCCTCGAGCGCGCGGGCATGGAGACGCGGGTGATGACCGCGATCAACATGGAAGAGATCGCCGAGCCTTTCATCCGGCGACGAGCCATCCGCCACTTCGAGAAAGGACGCGTCGTTCTGTTCGCCGGCGGAACAGGGAATCCGTATTTCTCGACGGACACCGCCGCGGCGCTGCGAGCGATTCAGACCAAGGCGCAGGTAATCATCAAGGCGACGAGTGTCGACGGAGTCTATTCCGCAGATCCAAAAAAGGACGCGACGGCAACTCTGTTCACGGACATCAGCTACCGCGACGTGATGGTGAAGGAGCTTGGCGTGATGGACCAGACCGCAATCGCGCTGTGCAGGGAGAACAATCTCCCCGTTATCGTTTTGAACATCAACACACCCGGAGCGATCGCGCGCGCCGTAAAGGGCGAGCGGATCGGCACAATAGTTCAATGAACACGATACCGCAGATTATCAAGGACTCCCGTGCCGGAATGGAGAAGGCTCTCGAGAGCTCGAAGCGCGAGCTGGCCTCGATCCGAACGGGAAAAGCGAGCGTGAATCTCCTCGATACGGTCAAGGTCGAGGCCTACGGGCAGACGATGCCGCTCAATCAGGTTGCGAGTGTCTCCGCGCCCGAGCCTCGGCTTCTCACCGTTACCCCGTGGGACAAGGGTTTGACGCAGGCAATCGAAAAGGCTCTTCGCGAGTCGGACCTCGGGCTCAACCCCATGACACAGAGCGGAGTCATCCGCGTTCCGATTCCCGCGCTGAACGAAGAGCGGCGAAGGGATCTCGTTAAGGTCGTGCACAAGCTTGCCGAGGAAGCGCGCATTGGAGTGCGCCACGGTCGCACGGAAGGGCGCGACAAGCTGAAGAAGCTCGACAAGGTCTCCGAGGACGACGTCAAGCATGCAGAGAAGGACCTGCAGAAGCTTCACGACGACTACATCTCGAAGATTGACGATCTGCTGAAGGGGAAGGAAGCAGAAATAATGGAAGTCTGAGCTCGTGTCGGAGCTCACGCGGCGCGTTCTGTTCGCGCTGGTGGGCGCGCCCGCTACGGTCGCGCTAGTCTATTTCGGTGGATGGATTCTGGCCGCCGCCCTCGGCGCCGTTTCGGCGATTTGCGCCTGGGAGCTGTACCGAATGGCCCGCGCAGGTGGCAGCAACCCGATGTCGACGATCGGGATAGTTCTCGCCGCGGCGATTCCCATTTTCGTTCATGCGCACTATCTGCGCGTCTTCTCGCTCTCGATCGCTCAGGCGTCGCTGATTTTCCTCGCGCTCTTCGCGAGCGTGATATGGCTGCGTGGTGTCGCTGGCCGGCCGCTCATCTCGGTATCGGTCACGCTCTTCGGAATCCTGTACGCCGCACTCAGTACGTTCATCTATCCGCTCCGCTACCATGAATACGCCATCGGAGCGCTCGCCGGCACGGCTTTGGTGATGTTCCCGATCGGCGTTACGTGGGGGACCGACATCGGCGCCTATGCGTTCGGCCGGATGTTCGGAAAGCGGAAGCTCATGCCCTCGGTAAGTCCGGGCAAGACAGTCGCTGGAGCCGTCGGCGGCATCGTTGCCGCAATCGCGAGCTGCTGGTTCTATGTGACTGTATTTCTCAAGCCGTTCGCGCATCTCGCGCTTACACCCCTTGGCATGATCGTGTTCGGTATTGCTATCAGCGTCGCCGGCCAGGTGGGTGACCTGGCCGAATCGATGCTCAAGCGCGAAGCGGGGGTGAAGGATTCGTCAGCGCTGCTTCCCGGCCACGGTGGGCTTCTGGATAGATGGGACAGTCTGCTGTTCGCGATACCCGTCGCGTATCTGATTCTGGGCTACCTTCTGATTCCGGCGCCAGGATGAATCAGCGGGGAATCGCAATCCTTGGGTCGACTGGCTCCGTCGGCACTACCGCTCTCAAGGTTATCGCTCGTCAGAAGGACCGGTTCCGAGTTGTGGCGCTGACGGCCCATAGCAACGCGGACCTGCTCCGCGAGCAGGTGCGCGAATTCCACCCGGCTTACGTTGGACTCGTCAATTGCGCCGAGGCGCGTGCGGAGAGCTGGCATCGCGGCACCGAGTGTCTTGTCGAGGCGGCGACGCTCGAGGAGGCCGACATTGTGCTCAACGCCATCGTCGGCGCCGCGGGACTCGATGCCACCATTGCGGCATTGACGGCCGGCAAGCGCGTGGCCCTCGCCAACAAGGAGAGTCTCGTCGTTGCAGGCGAGCTCGTGACAAGAGCCGCCGCAAAAGGCGGTGGAGAGATTGTCCCCGTGGACAGCGAGCACAGCGCTATTCTGCAGTGTATCGGGGGACGGGACCGCAGCGAGATTCGCCGGGTGATCCTCACCGCCTCGGGCGGACCGTTCCGGGAATGGACCGAGAAGCGCCTGGCTGACGCGACTGTAACCGACGCGCTGCAGCATCCGACCTGGACAATGGGTCGCAAGATCACGATCGACAGCGCGACGCTGGTGAACAAGGCGCTCGAGGTGATAGAGGCGCATTTTCTGTTCGGGCTTCCGTACGATTCGATTGAAGTGGTCGTTCATCCGCAGAGCGTTGTGCACTCGTTCGTCGAGTTTGTCGACGGCAGCGTCGTCGCGCAGATGAGCGTGCCGTCGATGGAACTGCCGGTGCTGTACGCGCTCACCCATCCCGAACGAGCGACGGACAGCGGTGTACCCTCGTTCGACCCGGTTGCTCCTCCGCCGATGACGTTCGAGCCCGTGGCTTACGAAAGATTTCCGGCGCTCCGACTTGGAATCGATGCTGGTCGACGGGGTGGCGCGGCACCCGCCGTGTTCAATGCTGCGAACGAGCAGGCCGTCGCGCTGTTCCTGGCCGGGAGCATTCGCTTCGCGGACATTTGCGCCTCGATAGATTCCGCTTTGAAGCGCCTGGGCGATCTGCCGTCGACAACGAGGGAAGAGCTGCTCGAC
>JALYJX010000210.1 GCA_030775065.1 Gemmatimonadota bacterium
GCCATCCCCCTCGGGCGTACCGGTCGGTGCGCCCTGCGGCTCTCCCTGGGAGCTCTGCGCCTGCTGCTGATAAAACGATTGTCCAGCCTCGCTGAACACGCGGCTCAGCTCCTCCTGCGCCGACCGAATCTCGTCCATGTCGTCGCCGCGAAGCGCCTTGCGGGACCGCTCGATTGCCGAGTCGATGCGGGACTTGATGTCGGGTGAGACCTTGTCGCCCCATTCCTTCACGTTCTTCTCGACCTCGTAGGTCATCGAGTCAAGGCGGTTGCGGGCGTCGATCGCTTCGCGTGCCGTCTTGTCCGCGGCCGCGTTCTTTTCGGCGTCCTTGACCATGCGATCGATCTCCGCGTCGGACAGACCGCTCGATGCCTCGATGCGGATCTTCTGCTCCTTGCCCGTCGCCTTGTCCTTCGCCGTCACGTGCAGGATGCCGTTGGCGTCGATATCGAACGTCACTTCGACCTGCGGCATGCCACGCGGTGCCGGCGGAATTCCCGTAAGCTGGAATTTGCCGATCGTCTTGTTGTATGTCGCGAGCTCGCGCTCTCCCTGGAGGACGTGAATCTCGACTGTCGTCTGATTGTCGTCCGCTGTCGAGAAAGTCTCGCTCTTCTTGGTCGGAATCGTGGTATTGCGCGGGATGAGCACGGTCGTGACTCCACCGAGCGTCTCGATGCCCAGCGAGAGCGGCGTCACGTCGAGCAGGAGAACATCCTTCTGCTCACCGGTGAGTACCGCGCCCTGAATAGCCGCGCCGATTGCCACGACTTCGTCGGGATTCACGCCCTTGTTGGGCTCCTTCCCGAAGAATTTCTTGACTATCTCCTGAATCTTCGGAATTCGCGTCGAGCCGCCGACGAGAATCACTTCGTCGATCTCGTTCGGCTTGATGCCCGCGTCCTTGAGCGCCTGCTCCATGGGCGGAAGCGTCCGCTGAATGAGATCGTCGACGAGCTGCTCGAACTTCGCCCGGGTGAGCGAATAGTTAAGGTGCTTTGGCCCGCTCTGGTCCGCGGTGATGAAGGGAAGATTGATGTCCGTGGACTGTGTGGTACTGAGCTCCATCTTCGCCTTCTCGGCGGCCTCCTTCAGACGCTGAAGCGCCATCGGATCCTTCGAGAGATCGATTGCCTGGTCGCGCTTGAATTCGGTGACGAGCCAGTCGATCACACGCTGGTCGAAATCATCGCCGCCAAGGTGCGTGTCGCCGTTGGTCGATTTCACCTCGAACTGCCGCGATCCCTCGACGTCGTACAGCTCGAGGACCGAGATATCGTACGTGCCGCCGCCAAGGTCGAACACGGCGATCTTTTCATCCTTCTTCTTGTCGAGGCCGTAGGCGAGTGCCGCTGCCGTCGGCTCGTTGATGATTCGGAGGACATCGAGACCCGCGATCTTGCCGGCGTCCTTTGTCGCCTGGCGCTGCGAGTCGTTGAAGTACGCGGGGACAGTCACCACCGCCTTCTCGACCTTGTAGCCGAGGTAGTCCTCGGCGGTCTGCTTCATCTTCTGAAGGATCATCGCCGAGATCTCGGGCGGCGAATAGCGCTTGCCCTGAACCTCGACCATCGAAACGTCGTTCGAGCCCGGGACGACCTTGTAAGGCACGCGCCCAGCTTCTTCCTTGACCTCACTCATCTTGCGGCCCATGAACCGCTTGATAGAGAAGACGGTGTTCTGAGGGTTGGTCACGGCCTGCCGTTTTGCGATCTGGCCGACCAGGCGCTCGCCGTCCTTTGTGAAGCCGACTACGGAGGGGGTCGTGCGACCGCCCTCGGCGTTGGGAATGACAACCGGATCCCCGCCTTCCATTACGGCGACGACCGAATTCGTCGTACCCAGGTCGATTCCAATTACCTTGTCTGCCATGTATCCCTCTTAAGTGGGTTATGCTTTGTTGTTGGTCCCCAGTAAGAGGCAATCCCGGGGCCGCTAATCTCTGCCAAAACGGCGCGATTTCCGGACCAGACCACCCGAAGTCTGGCCGATTTCTCGCTGATATCGAGCCGACGCCAGATCCGCACGCCAAATGATACCACTCAGCGACGAGCATCCGACACTTCGTACGCCTGTCATGACGTACGCAATACTCGCGGCGGTCATTGGGACGTGGGTGCTTGTCCAGGGCGCCGGCTTCAACGAGCAGCAGCTCGTCATCAGCATCTGTAACCTTGGCATGGTGCCTGGGGAGATCACGCACCAGGCGAGGCTTGGGACAGGCGTTCCGCTCGGCGACGGCCTGGCCTGCGTCATCGATGACCAACAGGTCAACATCTTCACCCCAATCACCTCCATGTTTCTGCATGGAGGCTGGGGGCATCTGCTGGGCAACTGCCTTTTTTTCTGGGTGTTCGGCAATAACGTCGAGGACAGCATGGGCCGCGTTCGCTTCGTCGTCTTTTATTTGCTCTGCGGACTCGCCGCCGCCGCGACGCACATACTGGTTCAGCCGGGCTCGCCTGTGCCGACGGTTGGTGCGTCCGGGGCGATTTCCGGGGTGCTCGGCGCCTATCTTGTGCTATATCCCAGGGTGCGGGTCAGGATGCTCTTCTATTTCCTCGTTTTCTTCCGCGTGATTCCGATTCCGGCGTGGGCCGTATTGCTTTGGTGGTTCGCCTGGCAGGTGATCAGCGGCCTGCCCGAGCTGATGAGCGTGCGCCCCGAGGTCTCGGGCGGCGTCGCGGTCTGGGCGCACATCGGCGGCTTCGTTGCGGGACTGATACTTGTGAAGCTGTTCGAGAATCCGGCGCTGGTAGCCCGCCGTGATATTCCCGCGGACCTCGTGCCACGGTACAGATAGGCATGACCTACGATCAATCGCTTTTCATAAATCGCGAGCTCAGCTGGCTCGAGTTCAACGCGCGCGTTCTGCACGAGGCGTTCGATGAGCGAAACCAGCTTCTCGAGCGACTGAAATTTCTGGCGATTTACAGCACCAACCTCGACGAGTTTTACATGGTTCGGGTCGCCGGCCTCAGACGACAGGTTGCGACGGGAGCGAGGCTCACTCCGCCCGACGGGATGACTCCGCTGGAGCAGCTCACAGCGATCCAGGAGCGCGTGACCCGGCTTGTCAGCGATGCGCGGCACTGTCTGGACGATCTTCTGCTGCCAGCGCTGGAAGAGCATGGAATCAAGCTCGTCGGAATGAATGACCTCACACCCTCCGAGTGGCAGGGCGTGGACGAGTTCTTCGACACACAGGTCTTTCCGGTTCTGACCCCTCTTGCCGTCGAGCCGGGACAGTCGTTTTCGTACATCTCGAATCTTTCGCTGGCTCTTGCCGTCGAGCTCTACGATCCGGAGCGCGGCGTCGAGCACATTGCGCGCGTCAGGGTCCCGAAAACGCTTCCACGCTGGGTGCCCGCCGGTCGGGACCTCACGTTCATTCCGCTCGAGCAGGTGATCGGAGCGAATCTGACCGCGCTGTTTCCCGGCATGGAGGTCAGGAGCTACTACTCGTTTCGCGTGACACGCTACTCGGACCTCGAGCTGCCGAACTTCGAGGAAGACGACGATCTCCTCGCACTCATCGAGGAGCAGGTATTCCAGCGCCGATTCGCGGAAGTGGTGAGGATCGAGGTGCAGGAGGGAATTCCGGCGTCGTTACGGAAGCTGCTCCTCGAAGAGCTTCAGGAGGACCGGCCCCCGGAGATGCCCCCGCTCACGGATGACGATGTCGTCGAGACGGGTCGTCTGCTCGACCTGGGGGACCTGCACGCCCTGGCGGCGCTCGAGATTCCCGAGCTTCGCGATCCACCGCTGGTGCAGCACACTCCCGTCGAGCTGCGCGATCCGTCGCGCTCGATTTTCGATGTGATCTCCGAAAGGGACGTTCTCGTCCACCATCCGTTCGACGCATTCTCGACGACCGTCGAGCGCTTCGTGACGAGCGCGGCCGCCGACCCCGACGTGCTCGCGATCAAGATGACCTTGTACCGGACCTCCGGTGACACGGTGATCGTGCGCGCGCTGACCGACGCCGCGAATCGCGGCAAGCAGGTGACAGTTCTCATCGAGCTGCAGGCGCGATTCGAGGAAGCCAACAACATCGCCTGGGCGCGGACGCTCGAGAGTGCGGGCGTGCACGTGTCCTACGGCCTCGCCGGCCTGAAAACCCACAGCAAGACGACTCTCATCGTACGCCGCGAGGCGGGCGCTATCAGGCGGTACGGGCACATAGGCTCCGGAAACTACAACTCGAAAACCGCGCGCACGTACACAGACATCGGGTTGTTCACTTCGAATCCGTTAGTGGGGGCCGACCTCACCGATCTTTTCAACGCGCTCACGGGTTTCTCGCGGCAAAGCCTGTTTCGAGAGCTCATCGTGGCGCCCGCCAACATGCGACGCCGGTTCATCGAGCTCATTGCCAGGGAAGCGGCTGCGGCGACCGAAGGACGCTCCGCCAGGATCATCGCCAAGATGAACTCACTGGTCGACGCGGAGCTCATCGACGCGCTTTACTCTGCGTCGCAGGCAGGCGTGGAGATCGACCTGCTCGTACGCGGGATCTGCTGTCTCCGTCCCGGAGTCAGCGGGGTGAGTGACCGGATCAGGGTGACGAGCCTCGTCGGACGATTCCTGGAGCACTCTCGCGTTTTCTTTTTTTCGAACGGCGGGAACGAGGAGTACTACTTCGGATCATCCGACTGGATGCCGCGCAATCTCGACCGCCGGGTCGAAGCAGTGGCGCCGGTCGACGACCCCGACCTGCGCGCCCGACTCAGTTCCCTGCTGAAGCTCTGTCTCGCCGACAACACGCTTGCGTGGGATCTGGCCCCTGACGGCACTTACACGCAGCGTCATCGGGAAGGAGACAGGGAGTTAGCGACGCACGACCTGCTGATCGGCGATCCGTGGGGACTTTCGGCCTTTACCGAGCCCGAAGGGGCAGCGGAAATACCGGCAGAAGCATCAGAACCTCGGCAATCAGCCGCGACGACCAGGCTTCAGTCCGCTTTACCGTCCTCGTCCTCGTAGGCAACAACCTTTCCATCGGGAGCTACGATCTCCACTCGAGCGTCTGCCACGCGCGAGAGGAGCCTGGACTTTCGAGCAGCGCCCCACAGCTCGAGACGAATGCCCACCGCCTTGGGATTCGGGATGGCGGTAAGGCGGAGAGCACGCCTCGTCCAGCGCACTCGCACACTCTCCACGGCCCCGGCGTGACCGCGGTCGAATCCGTCCGCCACTCTCAGAATTGCCGAGAGCCGGACCACCTTCGCGCGAAGAGCGGAGTCGAGTGAGACGAAGTTCTCATGCCGTTTTTTCGGCGCTGCTCCGCGATGATAACGCGCGACGTTCGCGACAACCATCTGGTCGGCGGGCGTAATACCGAGCAGCTCCGCGTGCTGCACCAGGTGATAGGAATGCTTGTGGTGCTTCTCGTAGTTGATGTGGTAGCCGATGTCGTGCAGGAGGGCGGCGTCCGCCAGGAGCTGTCGCTCGTCGGCCTGGCATCCGATGCGCTGGCCGATTGCATCGAAGATCTGCAGGGCGAGCTTCTGCACGTGACGGGCGTGCGGTGCCTCGTAATGTGAGCGCTCAGCCAGCTCTTTTACCGAACGCTCGCGCGCTTCACCAGGATCCGCCACAGTTGGAGTGACGCGTGCCGCCTCGAGAAGGATGCCCTCGCGAATTCCGTATGCCGACACGACGAGCTCACGTGCCTCCAGGCGAGCGAGGACCTCGGCTCCGATTGCAAGTCCGGCAACGATAATGTCAGCGCGCTCCTTGTTGAGGCCCGGCACCAGCGCGCGCTCCGTGGGTGACATGCTGGCGAGAGTGTCGACGATGTGCTCGAGATCGACGCGGGGGACGACCGTTCCGTGGATGGTGCGCGCCGTTTCCATTCCCTGACGCGCGAGGTGGATGCTCGCGAGGTTCGTGAACGTTCCACCGGAAGCGATGATCCGTGCACGTCCCCAGTGACGCGCCGAGAGCTGTTTCGAGAGCTCCCGGCGAACACGCTTGCGCAGGCGGGCGACTCCCTTCAGTCCGTGATTGTCGGTCAAAAACTCCTCGGTCATCCGGATCGCCCCGAACGGCAGCGAGATAAAACGATCCACGAGACCATCGGCGCTCAGAACCAGCTCGAGCGAGCCGCCGCCGATGTCCATGATCACGGAGCGTCCAGCGGCAAGGTCGAAGTGCGCAAGCGCGCTGCGAAAGCTGAGTCGTGCCTCGTCCTCGCCATTGATGACCCGGATCTTGAGTCCTGTCTCCTCCCTCACGAGCGCGAGAAACTCCTGCCTGTTGCCTGCTTCCCGCACAGCGCTCGTGGCGACCACTTCGATGCGACGGCAGCCCTGCTGCTTCGCTAATGCCGCCATGCGTGCGAGGGCGCTCAGCGCATTCTGCATCGCTGGTCCGCTCAGCGCTCCAGAGCGCTCCACCCCGGCGCCAAGCCTCGGAGCGGCTTTCATTTCGTCGACGACTCTGATCGCGCCGTTGGCGCCAACATCGGCGATTATCTGTCGGATGGAGTTCGACCCGATGTCGATCGCGGCAATGCGCGTCGTGCTCTCGGCGCTCGGCGCCGGTGGCTTGTTCGAGCTCACCGTCAGCTGAAGGTTTCGCGTTGGCTGCGTCATCGCGTCATTGGGCAACTAATGACATTTCCGCCCGCCCTGATCCCAGATTCGCCGCTCCGTGTCCAGAAACGCGTGACGGTATTCCCCGTCGCCAAGTGTGAGCTTCAAGACGCCGAAATGGCCTTGAACCTGCGCAGCCGAGTTTGGCGACAGCACTCGGCGTACCGCTCGAAGGTCCGCGCCGCCGGTCCCCACGATTATCTGCGTTATGCCGCGTACGGTAT
>JALYJX010000211.1 GCA_030775065.1 Gemmatimonadota bacterium
GACGGGGGCCGAGTACGAGATCGTTTCTCGAGCGGCAGAGCGAATCATTCCCCGCACTGCTACGCCCGGCGCCACCGATGCCCGCGTCGCTGACTTCATCGACGTTATGCTCGCTGATTGGTATGATGCCTCAGAGCGTGAACGCTTCAAGGCGGGGCTGAGCGAGCTCGATGTGCGGGCACGGAAACTCGCGAGCCGCTCTTTTGTCCAAACGACGGAGACACAGCAAACCGAGCTGTTGGACACGCTCGACCGCGAGCAGCAATCCCGCCGGCAATCCGGGCTGGCCGGCGCAGACAACCATTGGTTCGCCATGCTCAAGCATCTCACGGTCTGGGGCTACTACACATCCCGCCCAGGCATCGAGAAGGAGCTCCGCGTGCAGCTCATGCCCGGCCGCTACGATGGCAATGCGCCGTATTGAGCGAGACTTCGACGCTATAGTCGTCGGCTCCGGGATCACCGGTGGCTGGGCCGCAAAGGAGCTCTGCGAGCGTGGCTTGCGTACACTCGTTCTCGAGGCCGGTCGCGACATCGATCCGCAGCGCGACTACACCGAGCATGTGCCGCCGTGGGACATGCGCTTTCGCGGACTGGGAAACCGGCGCGCGGTCGAGGCGCGACAACGTGTTCAGCGCCGCTCCGTGAGCTTCGACGAGCTGAGTCACGTCTTCTGGACCGACGACGTCGATAACCCGTACAGCACGCCCGCTGACAAACCATTCGATTGGTTTCGCGCGCGCCAGGTCGGTGGGAAATCCATCATCTGGGGACGCCAGGTCTATCGCTGGAGCGATCTCGATTTCGAAGCCAACCTTCGCGACCGCATCGGCGTCGACTGGCCGATCCGCTACGCCGACATCGCGCCCTGGTACGACCACGTGGAGCGCTTCATCGGCGTCAGCGGCGAAGCGCTTGGGCTTCCACATTTCCCGGACGGAGTGTTCCAGCCGCCGATGGAAATGAACTGCGTCGAGACGGCCGTCCGCGATCGCCTTCGTGCGCATTTCGATTCCACGCGACGGATGACGATTGGCCGAGTTGCTGTGCTCACAAAGGCGCTGGAGGGACGCGCACCCTGTCACTACTGCGGACCATGCCAGCGCGGTTGCGTGACTCGCTCGTATTTCTCCAGCGTCAATGCATCCCTCCCCGCCGCTCGGGCGACGGGCCGCCTCACGCTGCGCCCATTCAGCATTGCGCACACCGTCGTGTATGACGAGAAGTCGGGACGTGCCTCCGGCGTCCGCGTCATCGACCCGCGGACACGAACCGAACATGAATTTCGTTCACGCGTGGTGTTTCTCTGCGCGTCGGCGCTCGAGAGCGTTCGCATTCTCTTGAACTCGAGCTCTCCGAGCTTTCCGAATGGCCTCGCCAACGGCAGCGGTACCGTGGGCCTCGGCATCATGGATCACATCAAATGGGGTGGCGCCAGAGGTGTCATTCCCGGTTGGGAGAATCGCCGGACAATCGGCGACCGGCCCAACGGTATTCTCGTTCCCCGCTTTCGGAATCTCGAGGGCGCGCGTGGTCGTTCCGATTTCATTCGCGGATACCAGTTCCAGGGCGGCGCGGGTCGCGTCGGCTGGCAGGGACGCGAGCGCGAGCCAGGACTGGGCGCTGCATTCAAAGCGCGGGTGACAGCGCTCGGACCGTGGGTAATGACTTTCGCAGGTTTCGGCGAGACTCTGCCGCGCGACGAGAATCGCGCTCGGCTCCACGAAACGCTCCGCGATTCATTGGGGATTCCAACGCTCCACATCGACGTCGACTGGAGCCCCAACGAGCTGGCGATCCACCGTGACATGACGGAGAGCGCGGCAGAGATGCTCGAAGCGGTCGGCGCAAGGGACATCGTTCGCCGCACGCAGCCGAGCGTGCCCGGCAACACCAATCATGAGATGGGAGGCGCGCGGATGGGGCGCGACAAACGGACCTCCGTCCTGAACGGCTGGAATCAGGCGCACGAGGTGCCCAACCTCTTCGTCACTGATGGCGCATGCATGTCGTCGAGCGCCTGCCAGAATCCGTCGCTTACGTACATGGCGCTCACGGCGCGGGCGGCGAGTCACGCGGCTGATGCGCTACGTCGCCGCGAGCTGTGACACGCTTCGATGATCAGCCGGTCGCTCGCAGGAGCGCAATCCGCGCTCTCGCCGCATTGGCTGTCACGCCGCTGATCACGCGCGGTGATCCCAGCGAGCTTCGCCCGCGCAAGCTTGATCGCATCGGCTTGGCCCTCTACACAGTGCGAGACCTCACGAGCCGTAATTACGAGCGTACGCTGCAACAGGTTGCCGAGATCGGCTATCGCGACGTGGACATGTACATCTACGATTCAAAGCGCGAGCCCGCCGAGACGCGGGCGATGCTCGATCGCACGGGACTCGCGTGCGCTTCCGCGCGTGTCGCCACACCGGCGCTCTATCGCGGCTGGGATCGCTACCTCGACGCGGCGAATACTCTGGGCGCCCGCTGGATTACCCTCGCGAACATTCCGTACGAGGAGCGTCTTCACCTTCGCGACTGGCACGAGCTAGCCGAAGTTCTGAACAAGGCTGGCGAGGCAGCGCGCCGCCGGGGATTGTCGCTGTGCTACCACAACCATTCATTCGAGATTGAGTCGCTTGAGGGTAAGATTCCGCTCGATCTGCTCCTCGCATCCACTGAGCCAGCGCTCGTGAAGCTTCAAATGGATGTCTACTGGATGAAGCACGGTCGCCGCGACCCGGCCGCGGAGATTCGCCGACTGGGATCACGTGTTGCCACGCTGCACCTGAAGGACATGGACCCAACACCTGCGCGGGGGATTACGAGCGTGGGGCGTGGAACGATCGACTTCAAAGCCGTGCTGGCTGCCGCGGCTGACGCAAAGGTTTCACACTACTTCGTCGAGGAAGATGCGCCTGCGGATCCATTGGAAGCGATCCGCTCGAGTTATGCGCATCTCGCGCGGCTCGAGTTCTAGCGGCGAGCTGATGCACGCGTCGTTTTTCGCCGGCCCCGTTGCCTTGATAATCGCAGCCTTCGGTGCTACCGCCCAGACGGCGCCTCCGCGCACCTACGCCAACCCCATCGATATCGACTACCGCTACAACTTCGAGCAGAGCAACGAAGGCATTTCGTATCGGTCGGGCGCTGACCCGGTCATCGTTGTGCACCGCGGCGAGTACTACCTGTTCGAGACGATAGGAGATGGCTATTGGCGCTCGCGCGACCTCGGTACGTGGCAGCACATCACTCCCTCGCGGTGGCCGCTGACGGATATCGTTGCGCCGGCAGCGCTGTCGGTGCGCGACACGATCTACCTTCTGCCGAGTATGACGAGGCCGCTGCCGATTCTCATGCTGACCGAGCCGGCGACAGGCCGCGTCGAGTTTTACAATCGACTGCTCCCGTGGCTCCCAATGGCGCGAGACCGTGAGCCCGGCGTTTTCGCGAAGCCGGACTCGGTGCAGCCAGGCCCGTGGGATCCACAGTTCTTTCACGATCCTGACACCGACCGCTGGTTCCTCTACTGGAATTCATCCAACGTTTATCCGCTGCATGTCATCGAGCTCGATAAGACGAAACGCCTTGCGTACAAAGGGACGCCGCGCTGGCTGTTCGGGCTTCATCCGGAGAAGCACGGGTGGGAGCGATTCGGTCAGGACCACCGCGACTCCACGATAAAGCCGTTTATGGAGGGCGCGTGGATGACGAAGCACCGCGGGCGCTACTATCTCCAGTACGGCGCGCCGGGCACCGAGTACAACGTCTACGCAAACGGTGTTTACGTCGGCGGCAATCCGCTCGGCCCATTCACCTATGCACCGTACAACCCGGTGGCATACAAGCCCGGCGGGTTTGTGCAGGGCGCCGGACATGGCAACACCTTCCAGGATGTTCACGGCAACTGGTGGAACACCGGCACGCCGTGGATCGCGGTGAACTGGAACTTCGAGCGCCGCATTGCAATGCATCCGGCGGGCTTCGATGGCGACGGCCAGATGTATGTCGACACGCGCTTCGGCGATTTCCCTCGCTGGCTGCCGACGAAGGCGTATCAGAGGAGCGAAGAGCTGTTCACCGGATGGATGCTTTTGTCATATCGCAAGGCAGTTACCTCGTCTTCGGCCCGCGACAGTTTTCACGCGACCAATGTGACCGACGAAAACCCGCGCACCTTCTGGGTTGCGCGGCAGAATCGGCCCGGCGAAACGCTCACCGTGGACCTTGGACGCGCCTATCAGGTCAAGGCGATTCAGGTGAACTACACTGATTACAAGTCGGGCCTCTACGGAACGGACTCGACTGTGTTCACGCAGTTCCGTCTGAGCGCGTCCCTCGACGGAAATCAGTGGAACACGGTTGCTGATCTCTCACGCGACCGCCGCGACCGGCCGAACGCATACATGGAGCTTTCAGCGCCAGTCCGCGCGCGCTTCGTGCGGTACGAGCACATTCACGTCGGCGCCGCCAACCTCGCTATCAGTGACATCCGCGTGTTCGGCAATGGTGACGCCGGCGGCCCTCCAGCTCCGGCCCGTGTGACCGCTCGGCGCGACCGCGACGAGCGCAACGCGATCATCACGTGGCGGGCTGTTCCTGGAATTGTCGGTTACAACGTGCGTTGGGGCATCTCGCCCTCGAAGTTGTACCAGACCTACCAGCGCTTTGCGGACCAGGGGACGACGCTCGAGATCCGAGCGCTCACCGTCGGTCAGCCGTATTGGGTAGCGGTCGAAAGCTTCGACGAGAACGGAGTTTCAACCCTCAGCTCGACGGTGCCGATCCGGTAGTTACTCTCGGAACCTCGATGACATCGCTCAGCAGAAGTTCGCGCCAAAGAACATGAGAATTGCGGCGAGCCCCACGCGAAGAAAACGGAAGCGTTCGGTTTTCTATTACGATTGCATCCTGAGCACTTTGCAGAGTTAGAATGTCTGAGAGCGGTCATCTTTCGTTCCTGGAGTGGTGCACATGTTCGAGCCGGAGCCTGGAGAACGCTGGATGTTTGCCATCCCGACGATGCCTTCGCGGAGTACTGAGATGATCTCTCTGCGCGTACGATGACCGCTCCCCCAGTCGCGGCTCCCTCCCTCCCGTCGGCGGTCGATGAGACTTTCCCGAAGCTGACCGAAGAGCAGATCGCTCGCGTCGCCGCGCGTGGCCGCGTCAGGCACGTAGAACGCGGCGAGATTCTCATTCCAAGTGGACAGCCGACATCGTTGTTCTTCGTGGTACTCTCGGCGACAATCGAAGTGGTGCGGATCAGCGAAAGCGGTGAAACGACGGTCAGAGTCATTGCCCCGCATGAGTTCAGCGGTGAGGTATCGATACTCTCGGGCCGGCGGATGATCGTGACGCTTCGTGCTGGAGAATCCGGCGATGTGATCGAGCTGCAGCGCGACGAGCTACTCTCGCTCGTACAGACCGACGCGGAGCTGAGCGAGATATTCGTCCGCGCGTTTCTTCTCCGCCGTGCGGTATTGTTTGCGAGTGGGCTCGGAGACGTGGTGCTGGTGGGGTCGAACTATTCCGCCGACACGATCCGCATCAAGGAGTTCCTCACCAGGAACGCGCATCCGTATACGGCGATCGATCCCGACCGCGACGAAGGCGTCCAGGAGATGCTGGATCGCTTCCACTTTGCAATCGAGGATCTTCCGGTTCTCATTTGTCGCGGCACCACCGTGCTGCGCAATCCGAGCAATGCCGCAATTGCCGACTGCCTCGGCTTCAACGAGGCAATCGAGCAGACGCACCTTCGCGATGTCATCATTGTCGGCGCCGGCCCGGCAGGTCTGGCGGCAGCGGTCTACGCCGCGTCGGAGGGACTCGACGTGCTCGTGATCGAGTCGAACGCGCCGGGCGGGCAGGCCGGCTCCAGCTCGCGGATCGAAAACTACCTCGGGTTTCCCGCCGGAATCTCCGGGCAGGAGCTGACTTCCGCCGCCTATACCCAGGCTCAGAAGTTCGGCGCGGAAGTGATCATCGCTCAGGGCGCCACCCGACTGGATTGTGCTCGCCGTGCCGCTTACACCGTGGAGATCGACAACGGACCGCGCATACCGGCCCGCACTGTCATCATTGCCACGGGTGCGGAATACCGGAAGCTGCCTCTGGAAGACATCACTCGATTCGAAGGCGCGGGTGTCTACTACAGCGCGTCGTTCATCGAGTCGCAGCTGTGCGAGGGCGAGGAGGTGGTCGTTGTCGGCGGCGGCAACTCGGCCGGACAGGCGGCGGTGTTTCTGGCCCAATCAACGCGAATGATTCACATGCTGATCCGGTCGAAAGGGCTCGCCGACACGATGTCGCGATATCTGATTCGCCGAATCGAAGAGAATCCGGCGATCACCCTGCGACCGTGCACCGAGGTCACAGCAATGCGCGGCAACGGACATCTCGAGACAGTCGAGTGGTCCACGAACGGTGGCCCGCCGGAGAGCCATGCAATTCGTCACGCATTCGTGATGACCGGAGCCGCGCCGAGCACGAAGTGGCTTAAGGGGTGCGTCGCTCTGGATCGCCAGGGGTTTATCAAGACAGGAACCGATCTGTCGGCGGAAGATCTCGCCGCAGCAAGCTGGCCGCTCGCGCGCCAGCCGCATCTTCTCGAGACCAGCAGGCCCGGAGTGTTCGCGGTCGGCGATGTCAGAGCAGGCAATGTCAAACGCGTGGCATCGGCGGTAGGCGAGGGATCGATTGCCGTTTCATTCGTGCATCGCGCGCTGGAGGAGTGAGCAATCGCTCGCTATACAGCTTCAGTATTGCTTGGAAC
>JALYJX010000212.1 GCA_030775065.1 Gemmatimonadota bacterium
CCTGCTCTTCAGTGAGCATCATCGGCTCCTCGTACCCCTCCAGCACGTACGTGCCCTCGTAGAATCCACCGCACCGCTCGCGCGGCTCGGTTCCGGTGAGGAATATCTCGACGACGCTCGGGCCGCTGCCCGGCTCCCACACCCGTCCACTCATTGCTTCCACTTCGACCGCAGTGACTCCACCCGGGGGCGCCAATTCAGCTCGAGCGTGCGGTGCGCGCCGCATGAACGAAGCCCAGATGGGAACTGCCGCTTCGCCGGACGACATTCTGAGAGGAGTCCCATCGTCGAAACCCACCCACACAGCCGTCAGCAGATCGGGCGAGTAACCGACGAACCACGCATCGCGATAGTTGCTCGTAGTGCCTGTCTTCCCTGCGACGTATCCGAGTCCGAGACCTTGCAGGCGCGAAGCCGTGCCGCGCATCACTACACCGCGCATCATCGAATGAATGACGTATGCGACGGCGGGGTCGAGCGCATCAGTGAGCTGCGGCTCGTAGCGATAGACCTCGCCGCCACCTCGCTTCTCTACGCGGTCGATGACATGTGGCTCGCTTCGTGGTCCGAGATTGGGAAACATCGAGTATGCCGCGACTACTTCCCGCATCGACACATCGTCTACGCCGAGCGCGATCGCTGGAGTTTCGGACAGGTTGCCGCCGATGCCGGCTTCGTTCAGCACGTCGCGAACTCTCTCCACGCCAACTTGCTGCGCGACTCGCACGGCCGGGACGTTGAGCGACTTCTCAAAAGCCTCACGCACTGTCACCGCCCCGCGGAACTGGTCGTCGTAGTTTTTTGGCTGCCACACCTTGCTGCTGGCGAGGGTTATCTGGATCGGCTGATCCTGGACGACTGTCGCCGGAGTGATATTGCGCGAGGCGATTGCCGCGGCATATGTGAATGGCTTGGCAGCGGAGCCGAGCTGCCGCCGCATCAGACGTGTGCGATCGAACTGCGAGCGCCGGAAATCCGATCCGCCAACCAGCGCGCGAATTCCTCCGGTGCGCGGATCGACGCTTAGCAGCGCGGCCTGAAGTGGCTTCTTTCGTTGCAGCCATTTGTGCGAACGTCGCAGGTTGATCGCTCCGCTTCGAACCGATGCCTCCGCTCCGATCTGCATCTGCCTGTCTACCGGCGTATGGATCTTCAACCCGCCGGTGTGGAGCGACCGCTCGCCAACCTTGTCGATGAGCTCCTGTCGCACTGCCGCAATCAGGAATGGATGCGGGCGCAGTCGGCGCGAGCCCGGTCGGAACTCGGCGTCCGATGCCACTGCCGCGTCGTACTGCTGCTTGTCGATCCATTTCTTTTCGAGCATCACCGCGAGGACGGCGTTGCGCCGCTGTGTCGCGATCTTCGCACGCTCGTCGGGGTTGTCGCGGTTGGGGGCGCGGATCATTCCGGCGATCAACGCGGCCTCCGCTGCCGTCAGCTTTGCCGGCGTTTTTCCGAAATACACGCGCGCACCTTCGCCGAGCCCGCGCACTTCCCGCCCGTCGCGGTGGCCGAGGTAGACTTCGTTGAGGTAGGCCTCGAGGATTTCGTCTTTCGAGAGGCGCAGCTCGATCATCATCGAGAGCGGAATCTCGGCGAGCTTGCGGCCGAACGTTCGGTCCGCTGAAAGGAAGCGCATCTTGGCCAGCTGCTGCGTGACCGTGCTCCCTCCTTCCGTCACGCCGCCTGCCTTCACGTTCGAGACAAGGGCGCGCCCAATGCCGATGGGATCGATTCCGAAATGACTTCGGAAGCGTGTGTCTTCAGCCGCGAGGAACGCGTTTGGAACGTGCTTCGGGAGGTCGCCCAGAGTTACGGGCTCGGCAACGCGCCAGTCGCTTCCGTATAAGGCGACGAGCGTCTTGCCGTTGCGGTCGAGAATCTGAGTAGGCGAGCGCCAGGAGCCGGGGCTCAGCTCGGTTTTGACTCGGTAGCCGTACCATCCTGTGCTTGCCGCGAGGAGACCCGCCAGAACACCGAGTGCGACTGCGACTGCCGTGCGGGGTTTGGTTTTGCCTGGCCAACGGAGCTGCATGCCCTTATTGAGGGGCAAGAAGGGCGCCCCTGCGTTGTAAGGAAAATGTTAACGGCGGGACGGTCACCCGATTTCCACGAACGCGATGTGATGCGACTCGTCGATCTCACACCGATACGCCTCAACGTCTGCCTTTCCCGCCCACTCGTCGCGGTGTTGTATGAGATCGACCGCATCGCGTTCTTGCTGCTCGTTCAGTATGGCCGGCGATGCCCACGGCATCTTCCTTTTGTAGTCCGCACACACCGCGTGCGCCGGCCCGGTTGGTGAAGGACCGTGAAATAGCAGAATCACTCGCGAGATCTCGTGCAGCTCGACGAGATACGCGCACTCGCGCCGGAGCTGACTCGCGCGAAGGAAGTCTCGTCCGGCTGATGCCAGCGCGCCGCCGCCACCCGGAACATAGAATCGGTCGAAACCGGACAAGCCGAGGCGCTGATGGAGAAAGTCGTCAATCTCTTCCTGCAGCCGGCCGTCGGAGCAGGCGACTACGAGAGTGTGTGGGCGCTCAGGCGACCATACGCGGTGGGACTCGGTCAAGTCGTGCGCAGAGAAGCGTTGATCGCAGTCGGAGTGCGGTCGCGCAATTCACCGATCAGATAGGCTGGCACAGTAGGTCAAGAAACAGCCCATGATATACGAAGGTCAAGGGCAGGCTCCTACGCGAAACCTACCCCACCATCGCCGCTAGCTGGGACTGTCGAGCCAACTCCCGAGCTCTTCCGCGGACCGCAGGATCTCCGCGCGTGATTTGATCTCGGGGTGCACCTGGTCGGGCTCGTAACCCGTTGGCAGACCGTCCTTGTTGCTCACGATCCACGAGTCACGCTGACCTCTCGTTCTGCCCGACATGAGGTTGCGCGGCGAACGGTTCAGCACAGCCGCAACCGCGCCGTACGTCGCGCGTTGTCGAAACCGATCGAGCTGCTCGGCAATTGAGTCAATCGAGTTTGAAGCGATTTCTGTCTGCGGCATGATGACCTCCCTGCGGTGAACGGCGCGATTGGATTTTGCAATTTCACCATGAGGAAGGACTGTCGTGAGCGCAGAACCACGCAGGCGTAAGCGAATCGCCTCGCACTTTACCGCCCGTAGCTGTACTCACGCCACTGGATCGCGTCGAGCTGGATGTCATGCACCAGCGCGACCAGATCCTTTCGCCCATGAAAGAACGGGGCGCCCGTGGAATCCTGAGCCATCAGAACGATCGGCACTCCGGGAAATGCAGGGGCGAATGCGATTTGTGCCTTTGTGGCTTCAAGTGGCGACCGAATGAGCTGGGGCTGCACGATCACTACCGCGAATTTGACTCCCCACTCCCTGATGACAACAGCGTGGAATTTCATGTGTGCCTCGGACGCAGAACAGGTACTGCAGGATCATTGGCCCGAAGATAGGCTCGCATCCGGATCGGGTAATGCCGTTTTTATATCAGCGAAGTGCCTGTTTTATTCAGATAGCCCACACGCCGTATGGCCGAAAAACAATTGCGCGTTGCTCATATCCTCGGAACCCTGAGTCATGGAGGACTCCAGGGCGTTGTGCTGAACCTCATCAGGGAGCTGGCTGAGATCTCGCACATTGTGGTCTTTCAGTCGGAGGAAAAGGGCGCGCTGCATTCCGAGTACGCGAGCGTCAGTGACATTCGGCAGTGCCCTCACGATCGCGGACCGCCGTTGAGTTTCCTGCACCGACTGAGGAAAATCTTCCGTGAGACGGCCCCCGACGTCGTGCTCGCCCACCTGTTCGGCAATCATACTCTGGTATCGTGGGCTGCCTTTCTTGCCGGCGTGCCCGCCACCTACGGCGTCTCGACGAACGATCCAGTCCACTATTCCGGATCGCGTTGGAAGCCGATGATGCTGGCACATGCGGCCCGCCCATTCTGCCGCGGTGAGATTGCGGTGTCGGAGTCAGTAGGCCGAGTTCTGACTTCCCAACTGCACCTGCCTGCCCGGCGAGTGACTGTGATTCCCAACGGTTGTCCCGTAGAGGAAATCGCCACCCGCGCCGCGGCGGGTGCGGCGGCCAGGAAAGCGGCACTCCCGGCGGATCGCACAGCTCGCGCTCTTATGGCCGCGGGTATATCCCGACGTACCAAGGATCATCCAACCGCGTTGAGAGCGGTCGCGCTACTGCGGCAACAAAAGCGAGAGGTAGAGCTCTGGCTCGCAGGCGGCGCTTCCTCTGAAAGCGCACGAAACAGCGCCGAATCTTTGACGGGCCAACTTGGGATCCGCGACCTTGTCCGCTTCCTGGGCGTCCGTGAGGATGTCCCCGAGCTGATGGGTGCAAGTGACATCGTGGTTCATGCAACCCACAGCGAAGGGCTGAGCATCGCCGTGCTCGAGGCTATGGCCGCCGGAGTCCCGGTTGTCGCTACCGACATTCCTTCTTGCCGGGAAGCTCTCGACGGAGGTGGCTGTGGACTACTGGTTCCGCCCCGTGATGCTGCCGCGCTTGCGGAGGCGATTAGCCGGATTCTCGACGATGAGCCGTTACGTCTCCGGCTGGTCCAGGCTGCCTCGGAACGAGTGCGCTCCCACTATCACATCAAGCGCATGGCGGCGGACTTTGCGGCGCTGTTGCTGGCTTCCTCGAGTGCCGCGCGTGTATCGCGTATCAGCTGACGTCCCGTGTCCTCAAGGATTTCCAGCGTCGCGGAGGGTAGCTGCCCAGTTCAGAACAACTTTGATGGAGTGCCTCTCACTGTTTTTCGCTGCTCGCCCGAGGAGGAAGCGCCCGTCTCGTGCAATTGTCCATCCCACCATTGGCTGAATCCTTCGGAGCAGCTCCGGCCGTCGTATGTCACCTGATCGCTGGTCCACATTGACCTTCATTATTCTTCCCGACCAGCCGTAGTAAATGGTTCGTCCATCCGGCCCCCATTGCGATTCAGCCCCACCGCCAACCGAGACCTGTTGCCGAGCCGGTCCGCGACTTGTGGGAAAGGGAGCAAGAAAAATCTCCGATCGCCCCGATTCATCGGACGTATACGTAATCCACGCTCCGTCCGGAGAGAACTTCGGCTGCGTCTGGCTGCCTGGCCCGCTGATAACTGGTGTCGACCGCGCGCGATCTGAAGGATTTGGGGAGGTCGCGTAGATGTCGTTGTTTCCACCGATGTCGCTCTGGTAGAGGAGAGTGCGCCCATCAGGCGAGATCGACATCACCCATTTGTCGCTCGTCGACGTCATAACGAGCTCCTCGGCACGGCTGCCGTCTACTTGTCTCTTGAAGATGTCGTACTGTGGAACATCCCGGATGTAGAAAATCTCCCGGCTGTCGGGACTCCATGTTAGTGACCGCTCCATCTGCTCGCTGTCCGTGAGCCGGCTGAACAAGGCGCGTTGTCTGTCGTACACCCAGACGTCACCGTCGCGGATGACCGCGATTCTCTGTCCGTCGGGCGAAGGAGCGGCATCCCTGAAGCGCCCTGACGAATCGACGGCCGCCTCTTCGTTGCCATCTTCGTCGGACCATGTGAGAACGAGGTTCTTGAACGCGTCTGTTCGATAGGCGAGCGTTCCATTCGGCGCGGCGGCGAACGCGGCCCAGCCATTCGGCGGGTAGATCTCGACGTCGAGCGGCAGCGAAACGGCCGAGCCGCTCGCTCGCAGGCTGCCGGGATCGAATGCCACGGAAGCCAGCGCATGGTTTCGCACGAAGATCAGGTGGCCGTCGACGTACCGGCCGAAATAGCCGCCTTCGAGAACGATCTGGCGCTTCCCGCTCTCGAGCGAGATCACCTCGATTCGCGATTTGTCGGCGGGCGTGACGTAGTTCGTGAAGAGGACGTGGTCACCATCGGGCAGGAGTTGCGGCCACCAATGGCCGAGCTCTCCCCTTTTTTTGTCAGGGCGAGTGAGCGTCGCGGTGTCGGTGCCTTCCGCGGATACCCGGCTCAGCCCCTGGTCGTAATTCTTCGTGTAGACAAGCCCGCTATTGCCAATCCAGGCCAGGTGCGCCCAGTTGGAAGCGGCAATCGGCGTCGGAGGCCCGCCTCGCACGGGCGCCTTCCAGATTTTCCGATCAGCGCTGAACGCGATCCATTTGCCGTCAGGCGAAAAGACGGCCGATCCGGAATTGGCGGCGCCTCCCTGAACGGGCCGAGCCACGTCCTCGTCGAGCCTTCGCAGAAAGAGCTGCGGCCGGCCGGCAACGACTCCGCCGAACGCCAGCGTCATCCCATCGTCGCTCAAGCTCAGAGCCTCCGGAACGTCGTTCGCCGGCAGCTCCGTATCCGGCGGAAGATCCACTGAGAGATACGTCGGTCTAGTGCTCGGGCTGTCGCGATCTCCACTTGCGGCGAAGAAGATTGCCGCCAGGGCTGCGACGCCGGCGATTCCCCACGGAAGCAGGCGATGATTGAGAATTGTCCCCAAGATCGCGCGCTTTTTTGCCGGTACACTTTGCGGCGCCGATTGAGTGGCAAACCCCGGCGTTGCGAGAGCGTTGCTGAACTCGGCTGCCGAGTGAAATCGATCGGCGGGAACTTTCTCGAGTGCTCTGAGCACTGCGGCGTTCACATTGTCAGGCACCGATCGGCGCTGCCCCGTTACCGGGCGCGGACTTTCCGTCATCACTCGAGCGACAATCGCCTGCACCGTCGGTCCGGTGAACGGCGCTTCGCCAACGAGCATCTCATATAGAACAGCGCCGAGTGCGTAGGTGTCGGCGCGTCCATCGACGACGCGCTCGCCCATCGCCTGCTCGGGTGCCATGTATGCC
>JALYJX010000213.1:0-1712 GCA_030775065.1 Gemmatimonadota bacterium
CCTGAGACCGGATCCAGCCTTGCGACGTAGTTCCCCTCCTGACCGACGAACCAGACGCGCCCCTGGCCGTCCACATATGGATCACGCGGGCGTGTCTTCTCCCACGGAACCGTCCATTCCGTGATTGCCACGGGTGATTGAGCCTGCGCTGCGGGACCCTGGTGCAGAGAGGCGGGGACGCGCGCGGATGCATCCGCAGGTCGTCCGTAATCTGCGAGTGCGATGGCGGGAAGAACGAGGATGAGATAGCGCATTGAAAAAGACTCCGTCGCGAATTGTTCGTTGGTTTCACCTTAGCGTTCGGGCGTGCGTTCCGCTAGATACACCGCCGACGTGTTACGGAACCGCTACCGGTAACCGGACGCCAGTCATTTGATCCAGTCCCGCACCTGCTGATACACGGTCGCATCGACGTAAAGCTGGCTGTGCTGGAGACAGGCCGTCTGCGTGTTCGTCGCGCCGGCGAGCACGACGCTCTGCTGAGGGGTCGTCACCTGATCGCACGCCGACCACCAGGTGGCGTAGCGCGGCGTCCCCGGCGTCTCGTCGCCGGCATTCAGCTCCGTGAGGAAGGCCGACCCCGGCCGCATTTCCAGACAGGGAACGCTGCCGCACAGGTTTGCGGTCGTGGTGCCGTGATTGGGCCCGGCCAGCGACACCCACGCGTCCGTCCCTGAGTCACCGCCGAGGTTTTTCAAGAGATAGCGCGACGACAATCCGCCCATCGAGTGCGTCACGACGTCGACTCGTGCAGCGCCGGTGGACGCGAGCACGGTCTCGACCGTTGTCCTGAGCTGGCCGGCAATCGTCGCGTTCGACTGATTGCTATCGTAGCTCACGGCGTACATCTGCGACATAGGCCAGCCGTCGCTCACGAACCAGCCGACCATCGTTCCCCAGATCGCGCCGGACGACTGGAAGCCGTGCACGAGAATGACGGGATCGTGCAGAACGTTGACCGTGGCAGCGGAGCTCTTTCCTTCCGATGTCGCCGTGATGCTCGCCGATCCGAAGGAGATCGCCGAAACGAGGCCCTGGTCGGAGACCGAGGCTATTCCCGTATTGCTCGATGACCATGAAACCTGCCGGCCGGGCAAAGCGGTTCCCTGTGCATCTCTCGCTGTTGCCGTAAGCATGAGAGAGCGCCCCGAATAGAGCGAGCCGCTTCCGGGAGTCACCATTATGCTCGCAACCGAAATCGCCGACACAGTCACCTGCGCCGTGCCCGCGACGCCTTCGGAGGTCGCCGAAATTGTCGCGGTTCCCTGTGCGATTCCCGTCACCTCTCCGGTTGCGGCATTCACACGCGCGACGGATTCGTTCAGGCTGCTCCAGACGACTGGTCGCCCCGTGAGTGTGCGACCGGCGAAATCCTTCGTTGTCGCCGAGAGCGGCGTCGTGCCACCGACTTCCACCGTGACTGCGGGTGGAAGTACATCCACCCGACTCACTCGCAGGTCCCCTATGATCGCATACGATCCGAGACGTGTGATGGGGGCGGACACGGTTCGCGTGTTTGCATCGTGAGCGCTGCCGGTGACGGGCTGCCACACGTCGCCCGTGAGCGAGAAAAGCCGAATGCTGGCCTGACGAACCTCGTTACCGAGCGCGGAAGCCTCGTAGCGCAGCGCGAGCGTGACTGGCTGCGCGAAAGTCGTTCCCGCGGGGAAGAGATCGTAGCTGGTTCCGGGCACGACGCCGGGATCAGATGA
>JALYJX010000213.1:1722-6754 GCA_030775065.1 Gemmatimonadota bacterium
ATGACGGGCTCGCGGCTATCCGCACAAAAACGGAAGTGGCCTGCGGCACTGCCCCTGCCGGTGCATTGATTTGCACGGAACCACTCCGGGCGTTCATCACGCCTCCGGCCGGGCTCACGACTCCTCCGTCGACAATCGTGATGATGGCCTGCGCCGTCTTGCCTTCCACCGTGGCGGTGATGGTCGCGGCACCTGGAGCCACACCGGTGATGACGCCGTTTGCTACGCGTGCCTTCGTTTCATCCGAGCTGGCCCAGCCCACTGAACGATCGAGCGTCTGGCCGGCGGGGTCGAGCGCCGTTGCGGTTATCTGGACTGTCGCCTCGGGAACCAGTGTCGCAGTGTCGCGCGACAGCCTCACCGAAGCGACCGCGGGAGCCGGCGGTGGCGGCAGTGGCGGCGGTGGTGGCGGTGGTGGAACAGGCCCTGATACGCCGTCTCCGCTGCAGGCGAGGATCAGCATCGCAAGTGCTGCGGCTTTCAGCGAACGACGCATTGACTTCCGTTCTTGTTATCGTCTGCAGATGAATACGAGGACATCATGAATATGCCGGGTTGGCGAAGAAAGGGCCCCGTTTCTTCAACGGGGCCCCTTGTGTTCGGCAACACTGCGCGGCGACACATCATGCATCAATCAACAGGAGGTGGACACTCCTCGCACTCTTCCTCAGGACCGACCCAGTTGAACGGGCTGCCGAAATCCCCGAACTCCCCGCCGCCACCCTGGTCGATGGCGTAAGCTGACTTCGGGGTCAACAGCTTGCCGACCCGTGAGGCGAGTGCACTCGCGAGGTGGACGGCACGGCCGAGCAGGCTCGCATCTGTTAACGCCTCCTCCTCGAACTGGGGGATGTCGCTGCAATCGATGAACAGCGCGGGAACCACTTCGAGGAGCTCGATGTCGCCCGGATTGCTCGCGTCCGGTTTCGCCAAACGCAAGTCATCGTGTTCCTCGGGATGAGGATCGAGGCAGACGCCCATCACGCCGGGATTCAACAGCGGCCCCGCCGGGATGGACTTCATATCATAGAAGAGAGGGTACTGACAGCGCGTTGTCGTCGGCAATGGACCGGCGCAGAAACCATATGAATTCGCATCCTGCGTGACGACGATGAACCTGGGCTCAGCGGTTTCGTCGCCGTCGAACTGCGCCCCGAAGTGTCCGCTGGGCGTCAGGAGCGTCAGAGGGACACCGGGCATCAGGAGGCCAACGGCGTTGTCAGTTCCGGCTGGCGGAGCCGCGGTTGCGCCCCCGAGGTAGAGCGCCATGTACGAGAGCAGGCGCGCTGCGGCAGAGTTCCTGGTTTCGTCTTCCGGCTCATTCATGTCGGGCGTTTTCTTCAGGATGAACGCCGCCGCGTCGACGAATTTCTTGTTTGCGCCTGCCACATCCCCGTCTTCGTACTTGCGCTTTACGTTTGTCCAGTGGGACATGATTGCATTCGACAACCCCTTGGGCCACTCAGCAATCAGGTCATAGATGCTCTGATCGAGAGCGTTGGTTGGCGGTACAGACTTGGCGAGGCTGACGGTCGGCGAAACAGTGCCGGTGACAGGAGCATCGCTACAAGCGGCAAGAGCCGCGACCGCTATCAGTCCGAGGAAGAGACGTCGCATAATCGAAATCCGCGAAAAAATTATTTGCCGTCGACTGGGGAGCTCCAGCGACGGCGCGAACCTCGAATCTTACGAAGGCCTTCCTAAATACGCAACTGTTTACGGCCGCCGCGTGGGGCAATTTGCCCACTACACGGGCCAATCTGGCCTACCTCGCCCCGGCAATCAAAGCTTTGAATTTCGGATTGCCCTGGATGTCTCGCCACCACGGCCCGGTCCGCGTCGCAAAACCCTTCCGGTGACCCGGATTTGCCGTCAGGTAGTTCGCGATCAGCTGCACTGCCTCGTCATGGTCGCCGAGGATGACACGCACAACCGCTTCGTTTCCTGAAAGCTCACGGCCCGGATCCTCCTCCGGCGTCGCTCTGGCTCGCAGCAGCACATGCCGGGCACTGTCTGGCAAGCCGGCACGGGCGATTGCACCCGCGACGAGAATGTCTCCGAACTTCGCGGCGTACGGGCGCCTTTTCTCGGGCGTGACGGCGATAAATCGCTCGCGGTACGCCCAGGCACTGTCGAGGTCGGGCTTCTCAAACCGGGTCGTGTACATCCAGAGGCGGCAGGAAGTGAAGTGGGGATCGGTGGGGAAACGGCGACGACCTTCTGTGCACCAGTGGAGTGCTTCGGGAAACTGCTCCAGGTCGTGCGACGTCCAGAAAAGACGCTTCATTATGGGCTTGGCCGAAGACAGATAGGCATCTGCGCGATACGCATTCAAAGCCGCGGAGTTTGCCGCCTGAATATCGGGCTTCGCGTAGTACAAATGGCTCAGTGTGGCCCACGCGCCCGCTTGATCCCTGTTGAGATTGACAGCCTTCGTCAGCGTGGACTCGGCCTGGGGCAGGAGGCGCTCGATCCTCGTCGGATCGGTATCGACGCGCCTCGCGTAGCGATGATACAGGAGCTGACCCTTTATCTCCAGCGCGTCCGGGCTGTTCGGCTGGAGCCGCAGTGCCTGTTCGGCGTGTGCCAGACCTTCATCGATTGCGGTAGCCATCTGCGACGGCTGCCTGTTCAGCTGCTCCGCCTTCGCGTACATCGCATTCGCGCGCAGCACAGGAATTTTCGCCCATTGCCCGTCGAGGCGCTGTGCAGCCGCAAGCAACGAATCGGCGCGCGCGATCGCAGTCAAGGCAGCGTCGGTCGAGGCCTCGGCCCCGAGTGAGTCCGCATCCTTCCTCAGTTTCCCCGCGCGTTCCACCAGCGTCCAGGCCTGACTGCTCGTGGTAGCCGCGCGCTCATCACGCAGCCGGATTTCGGCGCCCAGATGCTCCCGGAGGAAATCGACAACGTTGGTTGCCAGCTCGGCCTGCGAGGTGACAATCCGTGCCGTGTCGACCTCGAAGCTCTTGCGTGCAATGTCGACGGCCGCGGCAGCATCGACGAGACGAATCTCCAGCTGCACCTTCCCACCTTCGGGCTGGATTCGTCCCCGAACGATGCTGCCGACCTGAAGCGCCCTGGCTACGCTGTCCGCGCGAACGTCCTGCCCACGGAACATGCGCACGCCGTCTTTCGATATCACGTCGAGCGCCGATATGGTCGACAAGCGATCGATGAGCGATTCGGTCAGTCCGTCGGCGAGATACCTGAGTGTTCCGTTGCTGCCGTCGTCGAAGTAGAGCACCGCAACCCGCCTCGCATCGCTCGTGGCCGCTGCCGGCGGCGGCGTGCCCTTGCGGGAGAAGAGTACTCCAGCGACCGCGAGCGCAATGACCAGCGCCCCGATGCCCCCCCAGATCGCCATTCGCCGCTTCTTGTCAGCCGCCGGCGTCATCCGCGTTGACGTCATGTACAGCGGCGTATACCGCGAGGCGGTCATCGACATCGTTCCAGCTTCGCCGAGAATGGCGCGCTTGAAATCGTCCATCGTCTGGAAGCGATCGGCGGCGACTCTCTCCATCGAGCACATCACTACTGCCTCGAGCTGCTCGGGCACGGCGGGGCGAACGATCCGAATCGGCGGCACCGGCTCCATCATCCGGCGGGCGGCGATCGCCATCGGATTTGGTCCCGTGAATGGCAGCTGCCCGGCCAGCATCTCATACAGAGTAGTGCCGAGCGAGTAGATATCGCTGCGCGGCGTTACCGGGTCGCCGGCGGACTGCTCGGGGCTCATGTACGCAGCTGTGCCGACCGACATGCCCACGGCCGTCAGGGATTCGCCTTCGGTCTCCGAGAGGCGGGCGATCCCGAAGTCCGCCACGAGCACGTGACCGGCGCGCAGCAGAATGTTTTCCGGCTTGATGTCGCGATGGATGACGCCCTGCTCGTGCGCGTAGCTCAGCGCGTCGGCTACCTCGCAGGTGATTCGAATCGCGTCTTCCATCGGGAGATACGTCTCACGCTTCATTCGAGCGCGGAGCGACTCGCCCTCGACGTACGTCATCACGTAGTACAGCAGCTCGCCGATTTCGCCCGAGTCGAAGACAGTGAGAATGTTCGGATGCGAGAGTCGAGCGGAAATGCGGATCTCGCGCGTGAACCGCTCGGCGCTGACGACGGAGCTGATGTCGGGGCTCAGCACCTTGATCGCGACCGGCCGGTCGTACCTCAGGTCCTGGGCCCGGAAGACCGTAGCCATCCCGCCGCGGCCGATTTCGGCGTCGACGCGATAGCGGTCCTTCAACGCTGTTCGCAACTGCTCGAGCACTGATTCCATCGCGGGGGCTATGGTGGTGCGGGCATGTGGCGCTTGCCCGTCAGCCTTTCGCAAATGTGACACCCGACGGCGTGGTCCGCGAGGCCGCTAAACGTCGCGTGGCAATCCAAGCCGGTCAGCAAAACGTAACTGGTTTGCACTCGATCGCCGCGACTGATTCGGCTGCGTGGCATACTGGCTGCGTACAGGAAAGCTCGTGCTCGACGCGCCCAACGCCCACCGCAATGCAACGCTGACTGCGTGAACATCGCGCTGTACGTGGGGCTCTTCCTGCTGGGGATTCTTGTCGCCGTTCTCCTGTTGACCGGGCTTCTCGACATTCTGCGCGGCACTCCGATTCGCTCGATCAGCCGTCCGGGCGAAGATCCCGGCGGGCCCAAAGTCGGTGATCCGGCCTTTCGCGAAGCCATGGAGCTCCTGACAGCGATCAAGCTCGAACCGGGGCACGAGATCGAGATGTTCATCAACGGCGACCAGACCTATGAGCGTCTCTGGGCAGACCTGCGTTCCGCGAAAACGTCGATCACGATGCAGATGTACTACTGCAACCCGGGGAAAATGGCCGATGAGCTCCATCGGATATTCGTGGAACGGGCGCGCGCCGGCGTAAACGTGTATTTCCTCTTCGATTCGTTTGGCACCAGTCTGAAGAAGGAATATTTCGAGTCGCTTCGGTCGGCGGGGGTTCACACAATTCCGTTTCGGCCCCTTACTCTCCGCTCGTTTCAGAAGGCGCAGCACAGGGCGCACATT
>JALYJX010000214.1:0-1979 GCA_030775065.1 Gemmatimonadota bacterium
GAGTAAGAAAGAGAATCTCGGGCGTGACGTCGAAGTCCTTCACCGCGCGGCTCAGCTCGTTGCCGGACGGGGCGCAGACGCGACACAGGTTCTGCGTGATGATCACGTCGGGACGCAGCTCGCGCAGCAGCACTTCATCTATCTCGTACATCGATGCACCGGTCTTCATCCGTTCAGCGACAGCGCGATCGATATCCTCCGGTGATGCGGTCTCGAGCCTGAGCGCGGGGCCACTCACCACGGGCAGATCCTTTACCGTCGCGGGATAGTCGCACTCGTGCGAGCGACCGACGAGCTCCCCGCCCGCTCCCAGCGCGTGAACTATTTCAGTCCCCGCGGGGAGGAAGGACACAATTCGTGGCATCGCTATTCGATGTCGCAGAACATGAAGCAGTATACCGGTGGGCGCTCCTTTTCCCCTTTGTGTCTACGCTATTTGCGGAACTCCGCTGCTGGCGCCGCGGACGTCGCTCAGCACCTTCACCGCGCACCGCTGCCGAGATCAATCCGCCAGACCGACGTGCCCTTTGATATCTCACCCGGATACGCGATGAACCGCCCATCCGGTGACACCTCGAACCCCCACTTCGACGCCGGGTCGCTGCGCGTGATGTTCACCGGCTTCGCGCCGTCGGCAACCGGAATGCGAACGATGTGCGCTTCCGCACCCGCACCGCCGCCGACCACGAGCACGCCACTGTTGTCCGGCAGCCAGCGCGGCCAATACCAATAGCTGAGGCCGGTGTCGACGATCTTCGGCGGAGCGGCACCCAACGGATCGATGAAAGCCAGCAGATCGGGCGAGCCCGGCCCACGCGTGTAATGCAAAGCGAGCAGCCGCCCGTCGTTCGAGAACGAGATCTCGTTCGAGCCCGCCATTGTCGGCATCGTAAGCAGCCGCCGCGGCTGTGCGTCCGAGCCAGCGGCAATCATGAGATCGAGCGTGTCGCCGCGCTCCTGCAGCCAAACCACCCGCTCGCCGTGTATGGCGACATTGGTCCGCCCTATCACCGTGGCCGGAAGAGAACGCAGGGTTCGAACGTCACCCGGGCCCCGCCATGCCTTCACGTCGAGCCGGTCTCCCTGACGCTCGAAGAAATACAACTCTTCGTGCACGCCCCACGTGCCGCCGGGGCCGTACGGAAAAATCATGTTGTGACCGGGTAGAGACTCCGAAATCGTGTGACGCGTTCCGTTTCCCAGGTCAATCGCCGCCAGTGCCCGTGGCTTCGTGCCGTCGCGCCTCGTCGCCTCGAAGAGGTAGCGGCTGTTGGCGCCCTGCGCGCTCCATTTCTTGCTCTCGGGAAACATTCTTGGGGCGCCGCCACCCACCGGCACCGCCGCCAGAACGGCCGCTCCGTTTTGCTCGGTCCATGTGTACAACGTCGAGCCGTCTCCGCTCCAGCGCATCACCCAGTCGTACGTGACCGGCGCCGTCACGTCACGGTACGTACCGCCTTCGATCGGCATTATTCGCGTGGGCGCGACGACGTTCGCCTCCACTGCGACAATACTGCGGCCGTCAGGCGTCACCTGCGTGCCGCGGGTGTTCCGATTGGTCGCGATCGTTTTGAGCATGGTGCCGCGTTGATCGACGAGCTTGAGCGTGCGGTCGCGCGGGCCGTCGCCGTTTTCCTCCGCAAGGAAAGTCTCGGCGCCCGGACCAACTATCAGACGACCCAGCGGCAGATCGCGCGACACGACCGAGGGCTCACCACCGCCGACAGGTACACGCTGTAACACGCGTTGTGACTGATCGGGAACGTTCGTCACGAAGTACAGATGCTTCCCGTCGCGGCTCCACGCTATGTTGCCTGAGCGAACCGGCATTCGTGCGATGACGCGCGCTACACCTCCAGCGGCGGGCATCACTTTCAGGAGCCGCCGGTCTCTACCATCCACATACGCGAGGTTTCGTCCGTCCGGTGAGACGCGGATAAATCCGTTCACCGCGTCGGTTGTTATCTGACGCGGCTCTC
>JALYJX010000214.1:1989-6751 GCA_030775065.1 Gemmatimonadota bacterium
GGACAAGGTCATACCATAGTAATTCTGATCGCCGGTGTGAGCGGGTCGATTCGAAACGAAGTAGATCGCGTCGCCCAACGCAGACCATTCAGGGTTGTTGTCCCAGCGTCCCGCGGCGGTCAGATGCTGCGCTTCTCCGGTGCCAACGCGGCTTACCGACAGGCGTGCAGTCGCGGGCGAGCTCATGATCGAGAACGCCACCCATCTCGCGTCGGGCGAGAGCACGGCGAGACCGGCGATGTCCGTGTTCGCGCTCGAGAACAGGCTTACCCGGTTCGAAGCCGCTGATGGTTGTTGAGCGCGGGCGGGGGCGAAGCTGCCAACAAAAAGCGCAAGCGACAGCACGCATGCTCGGAACGAGAAGGTTCGGCTCATCAGGAGCTCCTCTTAATAGGGCCCGAACTGCGGGGACTCGCGGGTGCGATCACGTGCCGCGAGCCTGGGAAGCAGCGCCAGCCCGCCGAGCGGGACAGGCATAAGCTCAATACTTGATCCGTTTCGCGCCGACAGCAAGGGGCCGGGTCGGCACAGCGGTCCCGCTCGTGGTAACTCCTTCACCCCTTCGTTGAGCGCTGGTTGTCCCTCCGATCGTTCACAAGCACGGTGACCAGAACGTAAAGCGCGAGTCCCACGGCAATGACGATCCCGACAAGGCCGAGAGTCTTCTGGAACTGAAGCAGCATGCTACTCGCGATAAGCAGTCCGGCCAGCACCAGACCGACCAGAATCCGATTCGCGATCTTTTCCATCCCGGTCAGCAAAGCCGGCAGCTGCGGCGCGTCGATCCTTACCGCAAAATCACCGCGCGACATCCGCTCTGTGATTGTGTCGATCCGGCGCGGCAACGCCTGCAGCAGATCAGACGTCGACCCCATGATCTCGATGATCCTCCTCGGCGAGAGATCATGTCGCGCGCGCTCATTGGCAATCTCCATCGCATTCTCGCGCACGGTCTCCGTCGGGTTGAATGAAGGATCGAGCGACCGCGTCACGGCGTCGAGATTGAACAGCGCCTTGGCGAGAAGCGTCAGCTCGGCCGGGAGACGCAGGCCCGCTCGATAACCGGTGCTGATCATCTCGTAGATAATCAGGCCCGCAGGCATGTCGCTGACCGCCTGATCGGCGTGTTGAGCCACGAGCCCCGAGATCTCGCGAATGTATCCGTTGCGATCGAAAGTCTCAGCCTGATCGCCGATGCTTATCAGAACCTCCGCGACCTCCTCGCCGCGGTTATCCGCCATCGCCAGCAGCAGGCGCACGACGCTGTCGCGCATCCTCTGAGTAAGATGCGCGGTCATCCCGAAATCGATCAGCGCCAGCTTCGGATCGCCGGGATCGGCCGGCGCTTTTGCTTCCTGCATTGCCAGCGCTTCAGTCTTGAGCAGCGGCGTCTGTGCTTCACGCGGCGCGAGCCGTCGGTCGGCGGCGCTCGCCTCCGCCGGAGTCATCGGATTCTCCTCTCTCGGGAGGACGATGAAGATGTTCCCGGGGTGCGGGTCCGCGTGGAAGTGCCCGACCACGGCAATCTGATGCAGGTATGCCTTCGAGAACTCCTCGGCCAGCGTCGAGAAGTCGTGATCGATGCGCGTGATTGGCGGGATCTGGCTGATCTTCACGCCACGAATCCGCTGCGTCGTGAGCACGCGGTGCGTAGTGTACGCATCGATCACGCGGGGAATCAGAATGTGCGGGAACCGCGCGAGCGTGCGCCGGAACATGGCCGAGTTTCGTGCTTCGGTGCGGTAGTCGAGCTCGTCTGCGAGAGCGCGCTCGAGCTGCTGCACCACGCCGATCATGTCCACCCGCTCGCCGGCGTTCGTGTGCTCGGTGAGATAGCGCGCCATCTCGCGAAAGAACTCTATGTCGTCGGCGAGCTGCTCGCGGATTCCGGGACGCTGGACTTTCACGACCACTTCGCGCCCGTCCCGCAGCTCAGCCGCATGCACCTGGCCGAGGCTGGCGCTGCCTAGCGGCTTGTCGTCGAACGTCGCGAAGAGCTTGCTGATGCGTGCGTGGAGCTCCTCTTCTATCGTCTTCTCGACGTCCTCGAACGACATTGGCTCGACACTGTCCTGCAGATGCTCGAGCTCCTTGATGTATTCGGGCGGCATCAGGTCGGGCCGCGTCGAGAGAACCTGACCGAGCTTGATGTAGGCGGGCCCCAGCTCGACAAGACGGTCACGGAAAGCGACTGCCTTGTCCTTCATTTCCGCGACATCCTTGCCGGCACCGGGATGCCCGTCAGTCGCACCGAGCCCTTCGATGCTCGTGAGGCCTTGACGCTTGGCGAAGTCGAGCAGGCCATAGCGCGTGAACAGCCCTACGGTGGCCGCAATACGAGGGATATATCGCGGGGCGAGGATCATGAGCCGACGGGGGGCAGGAAGCATGCCCGGCGGCGGGCTGCATTGCCCCGCTCACTCTTTGCGGGAGATATTACCGCATGATCGACGTGAACGACGAAGGCAACGCACGCTCGGGGCCGGTGAACGTCATTACGGTTTCGAAGCCCTGGGGCCACGAAACCATCTGGGCCCACACCGACCGATACCTCGGAAAAATCCTCCACATAAACGCGGGGCATGCACTCTCGGTGCAATACCACAACCGAAAGGACGAGACGGTCCACCTGCTGAGAGGCGAGCTCATCTACCGCGTCAAGCTCGGTGACAATCTCGAGGACATGCGGCTCACTCGCGGACAATCATTCCGCATCACACCAGGCACCGTGCATCAGATGGAAGCCGTTACCGACTGCGATATCCTCGAGGCGTCTACGCCCGAAGCGGATGATGTAGTCAGATTGCAGGACCGGTATGGCCGCGAGGGGACATCGGCACCATGAAGGTCATCATTCCTCTCGCCGGAAAGGGCACTCGCCTCCGCCCGCACACGCACATCACGCCCAAGCCGATGATGAAAGTCGCCGGCAAGCCCGTGATGTCCTACATCCTCGACGACCTGAAAAAGCTCGGCAACGTCGAAGAGATCATCTACATCACCGGCCACCTCAAGGAGAAAGTCGAGGAGTTCGCGCGCGCGTCGATCGACATTCCGTCAGTATTCATCGAGCAGAAGATCCAGGACGGGACCGCGGGTGCAATTGCGCTCGCGCGTGATTACGTGGACCAGCCTGTCCTGATCATCTTCGTGGACACGATCTTCGACGCTGATCTCACCGTCGTTAAGACGCTCGACGCCGACGGAATCATCTGGGTGAAGGAGGTCGAGGACTATCAGCGCTTCGGCGTTGTCGTCACGGATAATGGCGGCAACATGACGCAGATCATCGAGAAGCCGAAGCTTCCGATCTCGAAGCGCGCCAACATCGGGCTCTACTATATAAGGAGCTGGAAGCTGCTGTTCGAGGGGATAGACCACGTCCTCGCCTCGCCAAAGAATATGGGCGAGTATTTCCTTACCGACGCCTTTCAGTACATGATCGAGAAGGGCGCCAAGATCAAAGTGATAGACGTCGAAGGCTGGTACGACGCGGGCAAGATCGAGACGATGCTCGAGACGAATCAGACGATGCTCACCAAGGGGCGCGCCCGCCGGCCGGAAACGCTCGACGGCACGACGATAATCGATCCCGTCTACATCGAGGACAACGTCACGCTCAAGGGCTCACGCATCGGGCCGAATGTCTCAGTGGGAGAGGGAAGCGTGATCGAGGATTCGGAGATCAGCCACTCCATTATCGGCACCGGGGCGAAAATCTCGAAGTCGAGACTCAGGAACTCCCTCATCGGCGACGAGGCGCGACTCGAGGGGATAAACGGAGAGGTCACGCTTGGAGACCACTCCGAGGTGAAGGCGTCGTAAAGAAGCTCAGCCGCAACGTCGTCGCGCTTGGTGCGGTGAGCTTTTTCACCGACGCGGCGACGGAAATGATCTACCCGCTGCTCCCGCTGTTCCTCTCCACTGTGCTGGGCGCAAACGCGAGCTTCATCGGCGCAATCGAAGGTCTTGCCGAGTCCACGGCGGCGGTGCTCAAGCTCGTGAGCGGGTGGTGGTCCGACAAGGTTCGAAAGCGGAAGCCGCTCGTCGTGATCGGCTATGGAATAGCGACGTTCGTCCGTCCGCTCACCGCGCTGGCGCAGACCGCGACGCAGGTGCTCCTCATCCGCCTCGGCGACCGCGTAGGGAAGGGCATTCGCACGGCGCCGAGGGATGCACTGCTCGCTGATTCAGTCGATCCAGACATGCGTGGCCGGTCGTTTGGATTTCATGCCGCGGCCGATAATGCAGGCGCCGTGCTTGGACCGCTCGTTGCCTTCGCGCTTCTCAAGTGGGGCGGCTTCTCGCTGCGCGAAGTGTTCCTGGTTGCGGCAATTCCGGGAATCGTCGCGCTCATCGTTCTCATCATTGCCGTGCGAGAGGTGGCGCCGGCGGTGCATGACACCGGGAAAGTGGCCGAGCGCTCGCAGCTCGCCGGCGCATCGAAGCTGAGCGGGCGATTCTGGTATTACCTCGGCGTGATGCTCCTGTTCACGCTTGGAAATTCCACCGACGCCTTCCTTCTGCTGCGGGCGAATCAGCTCGGAGTCGCGGTTGCGCTCGCGCCGATTCTCTGGGCGTTTCTGAACCTCATCAAGGCGGCGACCGGAACGTGGGGTGGTGCGCTATCGGATCGCTTCGGGCGAAAGCCGCTCATCATCGCCGGCTGGCTGATCTATGCGGGAGTGTACTTCGGCTTTGCGCGCGCGACTGCGGCTTGGCACGCCTGGGCGTTGTTTGCGCTGTATGGCCTGTTCTACGC
>JALYJX010000215.1 GCA_030775065.1 Gemmatimonadota bacterium
ACGGGCAACCCGAACCCGGCGACCGGCAACCGGTCCGTTAATCACCCATGCTAATGCCCATCTCCCGCGCCGTCTGCACAACGTCGTGCTCGGGATCCACCCGCTTGAGATCCTTCAGCACCTCGGTCAACGGTACCGTCACAATGTGCGGAGACTGAAGCGCGACCATCTGGCCCCACGCCTCGTTCTCGACCGCACGCACCGCTGCCGCACCAAATCGCGTCGCCAGCAGTCGGTCGTACCCCGTAGGAACTCCGCCCCGCTGCAGATGCCCGAGCACCAGTGACCGGCACTCCTTGTCGGTCCGATCATGAATCTCCTGCATCAGCCGCTCAGCCACCGCCCGTGAGCGCCAGCCATGCCGTCTCTCCCCGATCGGCGGCTCCTCGACGGCTGTCCGATCCTTTGACATTGCTCCCTCCGCAACCACGACAATCGAGAAGAAGCGCCCGGCCCGGTCACGCGACGTGATCTTCTCGCAGACCTTCTCTATGTCGTAGGGAATCTCGGGAATCAGAATTACGTCGGCTGATGCCGCGACTCCCGAATGGAGAGCTATGAATCCTGCGTCACGGCCCATCACCTCGATGACCATCACGCGATCGTGACTCTCCGCGGTGGTGTGAAGCTTGTCGATTGCCTCGATTGCCGTGTTGACCGCAGTGTCGAACCCGAAAGTCGTGATCGTGCAGCACACGTCGTTGTCGATCGTCTTGGGCACGGCGACGATCTTCATCCCCTTGCCCACGAGCTCCTGGGCGATCGTGAGCGTGCCGTCTCCACCGATTGCGATGAGCGCATCGATGCCGTGTTTCCTGGCACTCTCGATCACATCGTCGGACCGGTCGACCTCCGTGTAGCTCCCGTCGGCACCGCGCACTCGTAGATGAAACGGATTTCCGCGATTGGTCGTGCGCAGAATCGTCCCGCCCATGTGACCAATTCCCCGAACGGACTCACGCGTTAAAGGCTCGATCTCGCCGTCCGTCAGAAGACCATTGAACCCGTGCTTGATCCCGAGCACCTCCCAACCCCGGTCGCTCGCCGCCAGCACAGCTGCACGAATCACCGCGTTGAGCCCGGGCGCATCGCCACCACCTGTTAGCAGTCCTATGCGCATTCGAAGATCGGTCGTGGGAGGTTGATCATTGCCCGCTGTCAAAGTACAACTGCTTCGTTACTCTGACAAAAGAGCGGCGTAGAACCGGGCTAACAGGTCTTCGACTCTAGTCGCGCTTCGGCGTTTTCTCCGGCTCGAACCGGATTTGCGGTAGAGCCTCGGCAGGATTCGGCATTCCCAGCACGGCCGACTTGGGGGCAGGAGGCAGTCCGGCGCCCTCCGGGGTCGGCGCGGCTACCGAATCATCGGCACGCCGGAAAAACGCGCTCAGCATCTCGATTGGCAGCGGAAAGATCGTCGTTGAGTTATTCTCGGCCGCGATTTCGGTCACCGTCTGGAGGTACCGCAGCTGCAGTGATGCAGGCTGGCTCGCGAGCATGCGCGCCGCCTGGGCAAGAGTCTCCGAAGCCTGCAGCTCCCCCTGGGCATTGATCACCTTTGCGCGGCGCTCGCGCTCCGCCTCTGCCTGCTTCGCAATGGCACGGCGCATTCCCTCGGGCAGCAGCACGTCCTTGACTTCCACGGCCGAGATCTCGATACCCCAGAAATCCGTGCGCTCGTCGAGGATCTGCCTGAGCAGATCGTTCACCTTGCGGCGGTCCTGGAGTAGCTCGTCAAGCTCCACCTGGCCGAGCACGGAAAGCAGCGTTGTTTGTGCCAGCTGCCCGGTGGCGTACAGGTAGTCCTGAATCTCTATGATCGCGAGCATCGGATCGGCCACACGAAAGTAGAGAACCGCGTTGACCTTGGCCGAGATGTTGTCGCGGGTGATGACATCCTGGACGGGAATGTCGACAGCGACGACACGCAGGGATACTCGCTTCATGCGCGCGAGGCCCAGGGGAACGAAGCGGAGTCCCGGCCCTTTCGTGTCCACGTACCTGCCGAGGAAGAACATTACCCCCCGCTCGTACTGGTTGAGCACACGGAGGCTGGACAGGATATAGCCGGCAATTACCCCAAGCGGGATCAGAAAGAATTCCATATCCGGCAACCTGTGGTGAGAGAATGGCCAGGGGCAGAATCGAACTGCCGACACGCGGATTTTCAGTCCGCTGCTCTACCAACTGAGCTACCTGGCCGGTACCACGCCTGACAAACCGGGCTTCGCAATGTAGTAGTCGCTCTGTGACGCTGGAACCCCTGCATCCACGAGCGCGGTATGACTCCTGCGATGCAGGGATTTCATGAGCAAGCTGTTGCGTGGTCTCGCTGCCGGCTATGGCGCAAAGAAGATGGGTGGCGGCTGTTTCAGCACCATCATCATCTTCATCATCCTCTGGTGGCTCCTCGGCAACTTCGGGATTTTCCAGTAGGCCAGGGCGCCTGGGTTACCTCGACCCGTGCGTAGCGGTGATCACCGACTTGATCCCGCCACGCACGTTGAAGTCGCCAACCACCTTCATCCACTTCGGCTGCGACACCGCCACCAGATCGTCGAGTATCCGGTTCACCGCCCGCTCGTAGAAAATTCCCTCATTCCTGAAGCTCCACAGATAGAACTTGAGACTCTTGAGCTCCACGCAAAGGTCTCCCGGCACGTAAGTCACTCGGATCGTCCCGAAGTCCGGAGCGCCACCCTTAAGTAGATCGAGATCGGACGCGTCACTCTCCACCCCACCTACGGGACAGAGCGACGTGAACTCGTCGCAGTCCATGTGGATCTCGTAATCCCGCTTCGCATAAGGGTTCGCGAAGGTCTCCAGCAGCTCCGGCCTCGGCATTCCGTAGAATGCACGAATCAGGGAGCGGGATCAATCAGCGCGTCATGATCCGCGCAGCTTCCTCGACATGTCTTCCAGAATTCGGACTTCTTCGCTCGTCAGACTCTCGATCCCGTGCTTTGAGATCTTGTCGAGAACGACGTCGAGTCGCTCGGCGGATTGGCGATTCGAATCCTCGGTGCGTGGCACCAGCGCCGATCGAGCTGGATGAGCGACGACGGCGTTGCTCTTTGCAACTACCTCGTCGACTTCACCTCTGTCGGAGCGCTGGCGATTTCTGGGTCGTACCTTGGGCACAGCCCGGAATGCGTCTTCCGGCTCATCCGGAACCGGCGATACCCACCGCCTGAAATTGTCGAGGCCGCCGAACGAAGACATCCGGAGATAGAGCCACCCGAACGCCAAGCCGCCGAGGTGCGAGAACCACGCTATCCCGGACCCTCCCGGAGTCGACGCTACGCCCATCGCCAGGTTGATCAAAACCATCCAGACGACGAGCCAGCGCGTCTTCATCGGGATTACACCGAATAGATAGATCTCTTCGTCGGGCCATCTGAGAGCATACGCGAGCATGACGCCGCTAACGGCCGCCGAGGCGCCAATCAGGCTGGCATTGCCCTGGAGGAGCAGGTGCGCTACCGCACCGCCGAGTCCACACCACAGGTAGAAGTAAGTGAACCCGCGCGTGTTCCAGTTGTACTCTACGCGCGGTCCGAACATCCACAGCGCCAGCATGTTGAAGGCAAGATGCCACAGCCCGGCATGGACGAACATGTATGTGGCCGGCGTCCACCACGCCGAAGTCAGACTGTCGGCCGAAAGACCAAGTGCGCGAAAGACGGCGTCGGACCGGAATAGCGTCAGCTGCAGGAAGTAGACACCGATATTCGCCGCGAGCAGCCATTGAACCGCTGGCGTCATTCCTGGCTGCTGTTGTTGCGAATCGTAAAGTGCGTCTGACATGCGAAAATCCCTGACCCGACTGAAAGAGAGCTCTGATTTCTATAACACGGACCGTGCCTGACTGTTCCTCACTTTCGCGCGAGGTTGACGATCTCCTCGCAAAGCTCGGCGAACGACATTCCGATCGCCGCTGCACCCTGCGGAATCAGACTGAGCTCGGTCATCCCAGGCAACGTGTTCGCCTCGAGACAGTAAAAATCACCGCCTCCGCTCATACTGCCATCATCGGAAGAAGCGAGCCGAAAATCAATCCGTGCACAGCCCCCGAGTTTGAGCGCCCGGAACGCCGCGAGCGCCTGTTGCTGGATATTGACGGTCTGCTCCGGTGACAGCTGTGCCGGAAATTCCTCTTCGGCCATTCCCGGAGTGTATTTGCATTCGTAGTCGTAGATCTCGTGCTTCGGCTTGATCTCGCCCACAGGAAAGACACGGCCTCCCAGGACCCCCACCGTCAGCTCTCTGCCGCGAATGAATTGCTCGATCATCACCTCGTCATCGAACCGCCACGCCTCCGTCACCGCAGCCTCGAATTGATCTCGCTCCTTCACCACCGTGAGCCCGACCGTCGACCCCTGCTTTGACGGTTTTACCACGACCGGGAGACCGAGCTCACGCTCCACATCCTCGATCGACGCCGGCGCCATCAGCCAATCCGGAGTCAGCACGCCCTCGGTCCGGAAAAGCTTCTTCGAGAGATCCTTGTCCATCGCCAGCGCACTCGCGAGGTGCCCGCTCCCTGTATACCTGATATGTGCCATGTCGAGCAGCGCCTGCAGTGTACCGTCCTCTCCCTGACCGCCGTGCAGCGCGAGAAACACGACATCTGCGCTCGCCAGCTCCGGCTGACGCTCGAGCGCCGGCAGAAAGGATCCTCCGGTCGCTTCGGCAAGTGATTCCAGCGATGGCGGCTCTCTTCCTACGCCGCCTTCACTAAGCTCCCGCTCCATATCCGCGCTGATTATCCCCCTGGATGGATCGAAGGCTGTTACATCGTGACCGCGGGAGCGAAGCGCCGCTGCAATCCTGAGCCCGCTGGCCAGCGAAACGTTTCTCTCGGCCGAAGCGCCGCCCATCAGAACAGTGATCTTCATCGGAGACACCGAGCCTACCGTGACATCATGAAGCGGAGCATGTCGGAGCGGGTCACGATTCCCTGCACCGTGCCGTTCTCACGAACCAGAACCGCCGGATTGGATTTTGACAGCAGCTTCACCACACTGTCTACAGGTTGATCGCCTGCGATCACAGGGAATGGCGATTCCATTATCTCACTCACGGTAGCGTCCAGGAGCTTGGGATTCTCCAGACTCTTTTGCGACAGCGACCAGTCACTCACTGATCCCACGCAATTCGGCCCGTCCATCACCGGAAGCTGCGATACATCGTGGAGTGCCATCAGCCCGAGGGCCTGTCGCACGCTTGCCCCCGGCGCAACGCTCACCACGGCTGGCGCACCACGATCGCTGTCCTTGCCGCCAAGAACGTGACTCAGCATGACGCGCGGTGAATCCAGCATCTGATTCTCCCGCATCCATTCATCATTGTAGACCTTGGACAGATACCGTTCACCGGTGTCGCAGAGCACAGTGACGACGAATGCGTCCGGATCATCTATCTGTCGAGCGACATTGAGCGCCACGTGCGTAATCAACCCTGACGATCCTCCCACGAACAACCCTTCCTCGCGCGTCAGGCGTCGCGCCATTGCGAAGGAGTCCCGGTCGCTCACGGTCTGGAAATCGTCTATCACTCTCATGTCCAGCGTTCCCGGAATCTTGTCCTGACCGATTCCCTCCACCTTGTACGGAACACCCTCGTTGATCTGAGTTCCGTGGGAGCGCCAGTGATCCGCCAGTATCGAGCCAACCGGGTCACCGGCGATCACTCGAATCGCCGGATTCTTTTCCTTGAGGTAGCGGCCTACTCCTGTGATCGTGCCACCCGTTCCCGCGCCTGCAACGAAGTGTGTTATTCGACCGTCGGTTTGCTCCCACAACTCCGGACCGGTGAGGTCGTAGTGCGCTTCGGAATTGGCCTGATTGTAAAACTGGTCCGCGAGAATCGCATTTGGTGTTTCGCTTGCTATTCGCCTGGCCATCATCACGTAGCTGTCCGGATGATCCGGTGGCACAGCGGTGGGCGTGATGATTACCTCGGCGCCAAACGCCTTGAGCAGCCGAACTTTTTCCTGCGACATCTTGTCGGGCATCGTGAAGATGCACTTGTAGCCTCGAAGAGCGGCCGCTATCGCGAGGGCTACACCGGTATTCCCGCTCGTGCCTTCGACGATCGTTCCACCAGGCTGTAGCGTGCCATCCCTCTCGGCTTTCTCGATGATCGGTACTGCGATCCGATCCTTCACCGAGCCGCCCGGATTGAAAAACTCCGCTTTTGCGTACACTGGCGTCCGCAGTCCACGCGTCACGGAGTTGAGGCGGATCAATGGCGTCCATCCGATGGTGTCGATGACGCTCTCGTAAGGACGCCGGTTTCGCTCGACCGGCGGCATCAGCCTTTCTTCTTCTTCTTCGTTGTTTTCTTCGGCGCAGCTTTCTTGGTCGTGGTCTTCTTTGTTGGCGTGCTCGCCTTTTTCGCCAATGTCGCCTTTGGGGCAGATTTGACCGTGGTATCCGTGCGCGCCGCAGTTGTACTCGCCGGCGCTGCGACGGGCGCTGCGACGGGCGCTGCGACGGGCGCTACCGGCACTGGGGCCGGAGTGATCGACAGCCCCGGCTTCTTGAGGATGGTATCGCCCGGGAGTGGTTGTGCCCCTGGATGCCTGAAGTACACGGGAAAAAGAATCGAGACCGGAACAGCTGCTCCGCGAGTCTTTGCTGGGATGAAGCGCAGCTCGCTCGATCCCCTGACTGCCGCCGAGTCCAGCGACGGGATCGTCGAGCTTTCCGCAACGTGGGTCGACTCGGCTACCAC
>JALYJX010000216.1 GCA_030775065.1 Gemmatimonadota bacterium
GGAGCTGTAGGCGCTTGCGTGCACGTTTGTAGCTGACGTCTCCGCATGTTCCATCAGGCTCCCGAATTCCGGGAGCCTTTTTTTGTGCCCTTCATTTCCCCAACAGGACGGACTGATGCAACAGGTTTCTGAAAGTCCAAGAACATTGACTGCCGACGCAACACCCGCGCACGCCTGCGGCGCGCACGAGTCTGACAGTCTTCCCGAGTTCATCGAGCAGCGGTGGAGCGACTACACCGCGGAACAGCACGACGTGTGGGGAATTCTCTACCAGCGACGGATGAATCAGCTCGCCACCGACGGGAGCAGGGTCTTTCTCGGTGGCGCGAAGGTCATCGGCCTCAGTCAGGACCTGGTCCCCGATCTGGCCGACGTGAACGCGCGGCTGTCGCGAATGACAGGCTGGAACGCAGTTCCTGTCTCCGGATTTCTGCCCGCACGCGAATTCTTTCAGTGTCTCTCGGTGCGCCGATTCCCGACGACGATCATCGTTCGGACACGCGAGCAGATGGATTACCTACCCGAGCCCGACATCTTTCACGACGTCTTCGGCCACGTGCCGCTTCACGCCGATCCCGCGTTCGCGGATTTCCTCCAGAGCTACGGAAAGATTGCGTGCGCCGCACGCGACGAAGCCGACGTCGTCCGAATGACCCGGCTCTTCTGGTTCACCGTTGAATTCGGGCTGGTGCGTGAGGACGGTCGAACCAAGGTCTACGGCAGCGGACTGATCTCATCCCACGGAGATGCCGCCAATGCCCTCGGCCCCAAATGCGAACGGCGCCCGTTCTCGCTGGACGCAGTGTTCAATCAGCCATTCGAGATCGATCACCTGCAGGACGTACTCTTCGAAGTAGAATCCTTCGATCAACTCTTTGCGGCCGTCAGGGAGGCTGAGGAGAGGATCTGCGGATAGAATGGGTCTGACTTGGCCTATGGGCGAGACGTGTCAGTTTTTCCGCTTGGCGCTGGACGCACGACTCCGCTCCGCCAGCTCATTGCGCGGCGTATGGTTGTGTCGATCTACGTCGCGTGCGAGCCGCGTTTTCTCGCTGTTCTTCTCCGCCTCGTCGTGTTGTTGCCTGTCCTCGAATAGGCGGTCCTTTCCTTTCGTATTGTGTGCCCGGATCTCCGCCGGATCATATCGAGGTCCCTGCGCTTCTTCCGACCGTTTCCGGCCCGAATGCGCTATCTCCGCCTGGCGGGCGCGGGTTTTGTCGCCGTGCTGATCGGGTTGACGCCGAACTGCGCCCTGCTGCCACCCGTCGTTTTCCTTGTTTTTTCCCACAACGTACTCCCTCGTCAAGTCCACAACGTATGAGGCAACGACTATGCCTGTTTCCGGCCTTGTTTAACCGCGGAGAACGCAGAGAACGCGGAGTAGATCTTACCGCGGAGAACGCGGAGAACGCGGAGAAAGAAAAGGGGGAAAACGGGAACGGCGGGATGAATATGATGCTACTTCCCGCCGGCGAGACGTTTGATTGCGGCCATGACAAGTCTGGGCGAAGGGGCGGTGGCTGACGATGTTCGAGAGGACGATCTCACTCGGCGGGTCATTGGCTCCGCGATAACCGTTCACCGGGCGCTTGGCTGCGGACTGCTCGAATCCGCATACGACGAGTGCCTCGCTTACGAGTTCGTAAAGAACGGATTTGGCGTGGCACGACATGTGGCCATGCCCATTATCTACGACGGTGTCCGGGTCGAGCTGGGCTACAAACCGGATTTGATCATAGATGGGGAGCTGATCGTCGAGCTCAAGACGGTAAGCCAGCTACTGCCCGTTCATGAAGCGCAGCTGCTCACCTATCTCAGACTTTTCCGGCATCACACGAGGCCTGCTGATGAACTTCCACTCTCAGCCGCTCGCGAAGGGAATCAGACGAATGATTCTTTCGCGCAGGTCCCCCTAATTCCCCCTCCGCGTTCTCAGCTTCTCCGCGGTAAAAAGCTCAGCGTTCTCTGCGTTCTCCGCGGTAAAAAAACTAGACTGCGTCAGATAGCGACGTAAAATTGAAGTCCTTCGCCTTGATCGGCGGCATTACAACCGGCCCGCCAGCTTCAGTCCCGCCGAGCCGTACAGCCGGCCCAATTGCCTCGACATTGTTCAACAGGAACAGCGGCGACTCGTTGAACCGGAAGTTCTTGATCGACTTCGTGAGCTTCCCGTTCTCGATGAGAAAAGTCCCGTCGCGTGTGAGTCCGGTGAACAGAATCGTTCGCGGATCAACCTGCCGCAGATACCACAAGCGTGTTACGAGAACTCCCCGTGGCGTCGACTTGATCATTTCATCCATCGAGGTGGTTCCACCGACCATTTTCATCGATGTCGGAAAACCGGTGGGCGTCTTCGCCTGCTTCTGTGCCCAGAAGCGTGAATAAAAGAGCTGCTTCAGAACGCCGCTCTCAATCCACACCTGGCGAGCCAGCGGCAGTCCCTGCCCATCGTAGGGCTGCGCCAGCAGCTGCGGATCCTGAGGGTCCGAGAAGATCGTAACGCGCTGGTCAACCAGCTTGTCGCCGATCTTGTTTCCACCTCCCTGCTTCGAGAAGGCACTGCGGCCCTCGTCAGCGTTCCGTGCAGCCAGAGCGAAGCCCAGAAGCTGCACGAGATCGCCGACGGCCTGAGGCTCCAGAATTACGGTGTACCGCCCGGGCTCGATCGCCACGGGATCGCGTGAAAGCCGAGCCTTCTCTATCGCGCGCGACGCGAGGCCGCCAAAATCGAGCTGCTTCCAGTCGGGATGCTCCGCAGCTGCCCAGCCCGAGCCCGTCCCGTCGTTGGTCCTCACTGTAAGCGTGTAGTTCGCAGTCGTGGCGCGGTTGTAGGCGAACAGCCCCTTGTTGTTCCCGAGCGCGTTGGCACCGGCGTTTACGACCAGGAATCCTGCAGCCTTGAGATCGCCGGCCTTTCGCGCGGGCTCGAGCGCCGTCAACGCGGCCCGCGCCCGGTCAGCCGGCGTAAGGGTCGCGGTCGAGTCGAAGTAGCCATTGACCGGAACGTAGGTCTGTGGCCCAAGCGCCGGCATGTTTTCCGGATCGTCGGGTGAAAGCTTTGCCAGCGCCTCAGACTGCTCCACCGTGCGGCGGAGCGATTCATCGGAGAGATCGTTTGTCACCGCGACCGCGTGCTTCTTTCCAAATGTGCTCTGCACGTTCATCTGCGAATTCATGACTGTGCCGGACGTCGACATCTGGTTCACGGCGAAACGAAGATCTGCCTGATACGTGCTGTTGACGCCGACGATTACATCGTCCGCCTTCGACAGCTTCACCACTTTCGCAACGAGCGCCTGCGCCTGCTCGCGCGTCATGATGGCGCCCTCAGGCATGGTCGAAGCTGCCGCCTCGATGAGGCGCTTCGGCTCGCGCGCGGAATTATTCGAGCGACTCACGCCTTCCTCCCGGTGTTGATGACGTTGATGTTGCGAAAGCGGCTCGGCACGCATCCGTGACTCACTGCGTTCGACTGTCCCGGCTGCCCTTTTCCGTCGTTGAAGCTGCCGCCCATCATGTAGCTCTTTTTGCCACCGATCATGTCCATCGAGTTCCAGAAATCGGGGGTACGCATCTGGTACGCCACATCCTTCAGCTGGCCGACGATCTTGCCGCCCCTGATCTCATGGAAAACCTGGCCGCCGAACTGAGCGTTATAGCGTTGCTGGTCGATCGAGAACGAGCCGTCCCCGACGATTGCAATTCCGCGGTCCGTCGCGGCGACGATGTCTTCGAAGCTCTGCTCCTTATCGCCCGGAAGAAGTGAAACGTTGGGCATTCGCTGGAACTGCACGGTGCCCCACGAATCAGCGTTCGAGCATCCGTGCGACCGCGTCGGCTGCTTCTGTGCGTCGTACCACCACTTGAGCCAGTTGGCCTGCTCGCGCGTGGTCTGGTAATCGTTGAAAACTCCGTTCTTGACGATGAGAAATTCCTCGGGCTTCACTCCCTCGTCGTCGTAGCCGATTGTCGAGAGAGCGCCTTCCTGTGTCCGATCGCCCTGCACGTTCATGAACGCGGGACCGTACTTGAGCTTGCCGAGCATCTGCTCCGGAGGCGCGATGAAGCTCGTGCCGGCGTAGTTCGCCTCGTAGCCCAGCGCACGGTCGAGCTCGGTTGGATGACCGATCGATTCGTGGATCGTGAGCCACAGGTGCGTCGGGTGCAGCACGAGATCGTACCTCCCGACCTCCACTGATTTTGCGGCGAGCTTCTGCGCCGCCTCCTCCGCCCACTTTCCGGCGTTGCCGACAAGATCCTGCTCGACGATGTACTCCCATCCGCGGCCTAAAGGGGGGACGACGTTGCTGCGAGTCTGGAAATCCGAATTGTCCGGAGCCACCGCAGTGATCTGGAAGGGCGCCGCGACTCTCACGATCGTCTGTGATATGACCGTGCCCTCGGTAGACGCGAAATTGCGATCCTCCTTCACGAAAAACAGACCCGAGTTCACGAACCGCACTCCCTTCACCTTCAGAGCCTCGGCGTTTGCTTTCAACAGAAGGTCGGCGCGCTGCTCGACAGGGATGGTGAACGGGTCAATCCTGAAGGCACTCTTCCAGGTAGCGTTCGGATACGCCTGGACCGGCGAGAGCTGAACGGGTTGATCGCGGGCGATGCGGTTAGCCTTTGCGATGGCGACAGCTTCACGCGCCGCGGCGACCACCCCATCGCGTGTCAACGTTTTTGTCGCGCCAAACCCCCAGGTTCCATCAACCAGCGCGCGAACACCAGCGCCAACGGAATCGGTATCCACGGTCTGAATGATCTGCTGCTCGCGAGTGAAGACGATGCTGTTGCGGTACCGGCCGATGCGGACGTCGGAGTAGCTCGCGCCGCCGGATTTTGCGGCGCCGATCGCATCCATCATCAAGGCACGGATGACGTCGTCCGGCGGTATCTCCACCGGGGGCTGGAGAAGCCCCGCAAATGATTCGGCCGGCGAGAGTGCACTCGTGGTGGCCAGAGCTGCGGCGGCCATGCCGCTCTTCTTCAGGAATTCGCGCCTGGTTTTCATAGGACGTGACGTGGAGTGATGGTGGAAACCAACTGGGGATTGGACACGAGAGGTGAGGTAGCGGGTTGGCGCCCTTAACATCTCCCGGTCACTATATCCGAATATCCAAACCTGTCACGCGCGCCGCAATCAGGCAGGGGGTCAAAAGGAGGCTCGGGGCAGGTCTTACAAAAGAATTACAGGTGTGGCTCAGTGTATTTGCCTGGGGGGCTGGATACCTTTCCCTCGAATACCCCTCGCACCAACCCGCCTCCATCCGGCCCCTGAATGGCTCTGCAATCCGTAACCGCCAAAGCACATGCTTCGTCCCGCGAGGATCTACTCGCTGCGGCGTCGCGGCTGCGCGCCGAGGTAGCCAAGCGGATTGTCGGACAGGAAGAAGTGATCGAGGAAATCCTCATGGCGCTGCTCGCCGGAGGGCACGCGTTGCTCGTCGGTGTGCCGGGGCTCGCGAAAACATTGATGATCCGAAGCCTCAGCGAGGCAATGGACCTCGATTTCAAGCGTATCCAGTTCACACCCGACCTCGTGCCGAGCGACATAACGGGCACCGAGATAATGGAGGAAGACACAGCAACGGGGTCTCGCTCCTTTCGGTTCGTACGAGGTCCGGTATTCGCGAACATCCTTCTCGCCGACGAGATCAACCGCGCGCCGCCGCGAACCCAGGCTGCGTTGCTCGAGGCAATGCAGGAGCACCGCGTAACGGCGGCCGGCGAGACAATGCAGCTGCCCGAGCCTTTCTTCGTTCTGGCGACTCAGAATCCCATCGAGCAGGAGGGAACGTATCCGCTGCCCGAAGCGCAGCTCGACAGGTTTCTGTTCGACATTCGCGTCGGATACCCCGATGAAACGGCGGAGGTCGGAATTCTTCGCGCGACTACGGGGGCTGATCCTGAGCCGCTTGCGCCAGTGATCGACGGAGAAGAAACGCGAGCGCTGCAGCGGCTGGTTCGTGACATTCCGGCGGCTGAGCCCGCGCTTCGATTTGCCGCACAGCTGGTTCGCGCGACGCGACCGACCGAGGCGGACGCGGGCGAGATGGTCACGAAGTACGTGCGCTGGGGCGCGGGTCCTCGCGCGGGTCAGGCGCTGATACTCGGCGCAAAAGCCCATGCGCTTCTTGCCGGACGATTCGCCGTTGCGCCAACCGACATCCTTCGCGTCGCGCGTCCAGTGCTGCGTCACCGGGTACTTCCCAACTTCGCCGCGGAAGCGAAGGGAGTAAGCGCCGAGCAGATCATCGATCGTCTGCTCGAAGAAGTGAAGCCTCCGAAGAGCGAGATAAAGCTCTAGCGACCATGGCCGACGACTACGCTGCGCTGCTCGACGCAGTGCGCGGAATTCGATGGCCGGCGCGCTCGTCGGTAAGAGGAGGAATTCCGGGCGCACACACGTCGCGACTGAGGGGAATCTCCGCGGAATTCACGGAGTACCGGCCCTACCGCCAAGGCGACGATCCGCGACGCATCGACTGGAAGCTCTTTGCGCGAAGCGACCGGGCATACATCCGGTTGTCGAACGATCGAGCGATTCTGCCGACGATGATCGTGCTCGACGGCAGTGCGTCGATGGCGTTTCCCGTTGCGAGCCACGCGAAGTGGAAGCTTGCCGCGCAGCTCGGTGTGGGCCTGGGCGCTGTGGCCCGCAACAGCGGCGACCCGGTTGGGATGGTAATCGTGCGCGGTGACGAGCCGCTGGTACTCGC
>JALYJX010000217.1 GCA_030775065.1 Gemmatimonadota bacterium
GGTTGGAGCAAGGCCAAGCGCCACTTCGGAGCCGCGTCCACCGAAGCCGACGACGGCAACGTTCAGCGTGTCGCTCGGGGCCTGATATCCGACACCACCAAGAACATGCCGTGGCACGATCATCACGCCCAGGCCGAGCTTGCCGGTGTTCGATACGAATTCGCGTCGAGTGACTTTCCTATCGGCCAATCATTCTCCTGCAGGGATATCTGGATCGCAATTATGGCGTGGCGCAGTCGCGTCAGCAACCGAGCCGATCAGGGATGATATCCGGCGCACTTGACGGGTTTGACTCGGTGTATCGGGCGCCGAGTTATCGTTTACAGGATCGGGTCAGCAGGGCACGATCGCACCATGATCCGGTCGAGCCGCAGATCGACGTCCTCGGCAGTCGTGACGCTTTCGTCGTTGGCGTGAAACCAGCTCAGCGTGTTTATGCCAGCTTCCAGCAGGAGAGACGTTCCCTGGTCGAACTCCGCAGCCGTCCTGAAGTAATACCAGTGTAGGTCGCGCGGCTTCTCGGCGTAGTTTGTCCATGAGGCGCCGTCGCCCCAGTCGGTGTCGATCACGTGCAGGATGCGGCTCTCCTGCGTTTCAAACTTGGCCTGTGATTCCAGGGCCAGAAAGCGCGCCCCTCCCCACTGGTGCCACGTCGCGTTGGAAAATCCGAATTCGTCTTTGACCTTGCCGGAGTAGGTCGATGTGGTGAACTCAAAGGCGAGATAAACTTCCAGCTGTCCGGTTGCGAGCGCGGTATGCCAGACATTCAGCCCGGTGTAGTAGTCCGCTGTCAGGCGGTCGTCGTCATCCGCTCCGCTCAAGTGTGTCTGGATGCTCGAGCCAGTTCGACCAGTTGTGAGGTCGAGATATCGTGTCAGCGTGGGATTGTCCGGGTTAGAGCTGCGCTCCCAGTTGAAGGACCAGAAGTAGCCGCTATACGGAGCGGTATAGGTCACCCAGGGACTCTCACAGGGGCCAGGCAACCGCGGGCGTTTCAAAAGCCTCTCGTCACCGCGCGAGAGAAGCGCGCGGGCGTCATTCTCATATGCCCTGTGGAGTGGAAGCAATTGCACGCGATCGATTCCCACCTCCTCCAGCAGCGCATTTATTCGGCGAATGCGCTGCGACCGGGACATGGTCGAGCGCTGCTTGCGAAGTTCCCGCAACTGCCGCATACCCGTCGAGCCAATGAGCTCTGAGAGGCTGCGGCGGTAGCGCGCACCAAGCGACCTCAGCTCTCGCTCGATAGACCGGTTTCCCCGCCGGCGGTTCTTATCCAGTTCGAGGAGATCGCGCCGAACGCGCCGGATTTCGCTGGCGCTCGAGCCGGCGGTTCCGAGGCGAACATCGTACTCATGGCCGCTCTTTCGCTTGCTCTTCATTTGGGTGAACGCTCCGGTTAAGGGGTCCGAAGCAACGCATCCCTATGTTAAGGGGCGGCGCCTCAAACGCAGGTGGTTTGATGTCCTATGGCACGAGCTTCACTGATACCTACCCGCGCATCGTACTATCGAATGATGTCTACACGCAAACCTTCCATCATACAGGGCACTTTCGAGGTTACGCGCCGACCAAATCGAGCCAGCCGAACCAGTAGCCGAAGCAGAGCATGGCGATCTTGCCGAAGGATTGGGTCACTTACGTTAGCCGGCCGATCCGGATATCATATCGAAGCTTCCCTGACAGGAGTCAGCATGCGTTTTTCCGCTCTGCTCTGTTGCGCAATTCTTCTGGTCGGCTGCAGCAAAGCCGACACCGCGGCGGATACCGCGGCCGTCGTCGATACAGCCATGCCTGCAGCTACCATGGAACCCGTGCCGATCTCACTCGACCAGGTAGCCGGCAAATGGAACGTGCGGGTGCTGTCCGCTGAGACTGGCGACAGTACGCTGACGTCCTACGTGCTGGACGCGAAGTCCGACACGGCCGGCTGGACGTTTACGTTCCCGACTGGTGGCCCGATCGCGATGCGCGTCACGTCGATGGCTGGCGACAGCATAGTGACGGAATCCGGGCCGTTCGACAGCCGCCTGCAGAAGGGCGTGAAGGTGCACAGCATCGTCACGTGGCGCCTCCGCGACGGCAAGCTGGCCGGAGCCGTCGTGTCTCACTACGACACCAAGCCGCCCACGACGAGGAACCTGATAACCGAGGGCACGCGGCAGTAAGGCAGGAAGCCCCGCCGCTGATGGGCTGATGGGCTGACGGGCGAATTCGGATAAGGGATTTGACCATAAGCCGCGAAGCGGCGTTGGCTAAAGCGCGGCGGCCCGATAAAGAAAAACCCCGGCGACAGCCGAGGGTTTTTCTCATCGGGACGGCGGGATTTGAACCCGCGGCCCCCTGAACCCCATTCAACAAATGACTGGAATTGGAACTGCGTGCAAACCCACGCTTGCCGTTGGCGAATACCGACTTAGGCCACAGCAATTCCATGACTTGCCCGGTGGGAATTTCGGAAGTACTCGGTCCCAAACTATTGGGGCCTCAATAGTTTCCTTCGCACCCTACCTAGGCATATTGACCATGCCCGAAGGCAAGGTCAAATCTGAGACGACCCACACCCTGCGCCGACTCTCGTTAGGGCGTCAACTCCCGATCAACCATGTTCAGAGTTGAACCTCGGGCGTTTACTATGGATGCCGGGTTATGGGTCGGCCTGCTCCCTTTGCGGCCCCGAATAAAGGACGCGCTGTCTCAGCACTTCGATATCGATGTTCACGCCCAGCTCCTGCAGCGCTTTGAGAGCCGCTGCGGCGCGGGCCATAGCTTCTAGTCGCTGCGTTTCAAGCTCAATGAGTCGTGCTTCTCGTTGAGCTGTTTCGTTCTCCTCGGCTCTAGCGGCGGCGCGGGAACGCTCGTCACGTTCAGCGATCATTCGCTGGCGTTCGATTTCGACTGTATCGAGTTGTGCCCGAATTCGTGCACGAATTTCGAGTGCTTTCAGTGTTTCCTGCGCGACCTTCGCCTGAAGGTACTGTTCGCCGGCAGCCGCTAATCCGGGCAGGTAGTCCCGTATCTGCTGCAAGAGACGCGGCAGTAAACCGACCGGAGCCTTCGGACTCGCCTCACTTAGTTCGAGCTCGTGCTCAAGGTCTCCGCCGGTTTCGTCTTGCCAGGTCATGTGAGCACGTCCGCGGCGCTGGGCTCATACTCGCCGACTGTTGCTCGACGAACGACAAACCCAGATCCACCGCCCGCGATATGCGCCTGATTCAAGGCGGACAAAAACCTACCCAATAACGCCGCGACATCGTCTGGATTGACTTCAGGTCCATGATGCAGTCGGAGCGAAAACTCATTAATTGACTCGTCGTTCAGATCCTTGTCTAGCAAGGCCCAACTTGGGCTATAGCTCAGCGTACGTGCGTTGATCGAGTTGTAGCGGTCCGTCGCATCGATCATGTCGTCTTCCAATGTCAGTCGAAGTTGCTCGTGCACCTCATCACCAAGCACTTCTCTGAGAGCAATGAACTCATATCGAATGATTCGCTCAGATTCGGCGAGGTCTGGACTGATCAGTGCGGCTTGCAAGCCTGCTAGAATGCTCGGCGTAAGGCTGCTGTCGACGGGCTCTAACACCTCCCGCCACTGGGCAAACACCTCAGACGGGCTCGGGGGGTTAGTCGGGAGGCCGGGTGGCTCCTGGTGAACGCTCAGGATGTCCAACAAACTTCCCGTGCGAACCGCGAGTTGGCCGGTTGCTGCATTCGGGAATACAGTGCGCAAGCTCGCTAGCATGCGAGCGATACACTGAAGCACGAGTTCGCGTCGAATTTCTTCCGACAGGTGATCGTTGAGATCGTCGAAGAGAGGGGCTATCAAGGACATTTCAATTATGGCCGATGTTCCGTTTAAGGTAGCGCCTCGACGTCCGTATCCAAAGCACTGGCTTCGGCATATATTCGCCCTATGGGGAACCGCACGGGCATTGAGTGGACCAACATGACTTGGAATCCGGTAACGGGCTGCACACAAGTCAGCGCCGGCTGTGACAACTGTTACGCGCTGACTCTCGCGAATCGCCTGCTACGCGAGCACTACACGCAACGACAGCCTCAGCGGGACAATCCTCAGACACGACGCGACCCGTTTGCAGTGCGGCTGTGGCCTGACCGGTTGGACGAACCTCTTAGCTGGCACAGGTCGCAACGGGTCTTCGTCAATAGCATGGGCGATCTGTTCCATGTGGACGTACCAGACAACTTTGTCCGAGCCGTTTTCGGCGTCATGCTCGAGACCCCGCAACACCTCTATCAGATTCTCACCAAGCGCCCGTCGCGCATGGCGCGATTCGTTAACAAGCACCGTGCGCTGTTTCCCGATACCGTGGTACCGCCCCACATCTGGCTCGGTACGTCGATAGAGGACGAGCGCGTGGCGTATCGCGCCGAGCATCTTCGGCAGGTCAATGCCGTCGTGCGCTTTCTGTCCTGCGAGCCCCTACTCGGCCCTCTGCGCGTTGATCTGCAAGGCATTCACTGGGTCATCGCTGGCGGCGAGAGCGGCATTCACTATCGACCGCTGAATCTGGATTGGGTCAGACAGCTTCGCGACGACTGCCTCGTCGCTGACGTACCGTTCTTTTTCAAGCAAGTGGGCGGACGTACTCCTAAGGCCGGTGGACGAACGCTGGATGGGCGCACATGGGATCAGTATCCGGACGTAAAGTTCGCAGTCCTCGCTTGAGTCCCCGTCCGGCCGGCGTGGCTGACGAGCCGCTCATCGTCGCCGAGGACGGGCTGCACACCCCACCTATCGGCGAGCATTCGCTGAAGAAGATTCGGGTTCACAATCGCTACGCCCGCATCTTCACAACTGCCATGCGTGATAAGTGGGAGATGGCGTACGTCGGGCTTTACTCCGGAGCGGGCCGGGCGAAAGTGAAGTCCACGGGTCAGATCGTCGAGACTTCGGCGCTCGGTGCGCTGAGGCAGCCGCATCCGTTCAGCAAGTACATCTTCGTTGATAAGAAGGCGGAGTGCACCGGCGCTCTTGCGAGGCGATGGCCGTTGGTCAACCCAATCGCAAACGTTGAGATCATTCAGCGCGACGTAAACGCAAGCGTCGGTCTCCTGCGCGAACGGCTGCCCTTGACCAAGCGACTGTTGACGTTCTGCTTCGTCGATCCGTTCGACATCAAGCTTCATTTCGAGACCATACGCAAGCTCAGCGACTTGCGAATTGACTTTTTGATCCTGCTGATGCTTGGCAATGACGTGCGGCGGAACTTTGAGCCGTATTATCGTCCGAGTTCAACCACAATTGCGGACTTCATCGGCTGTCCCGATTGGCGACGCGAGTATCGTGAGAACGGCGATCCACTGCGCTTTGTGTGGACAAAGTTCGACTCGGCGATGCAGGGGCTTGGTTACCCGTCCACCTTGAACACAACGTATCAGGTGAATGTCACAGGCATGGGCGTCCTTCTTTACCTGCTCGCGTTTTATAGTAAGGATGATGCGGGGTTGAAGCTGTGGGAGCGGACGAGGTCAAGCGTTGACAAGTACAACTCCCAAACCAGCCTTCCGTTTCCTTCCGAGTTCTGACCTCAATGTTTACATCGTTCGGGCGACGCGAGAGTAAATCAAACTGATCTCTGGTCCGGTGATGCGTACTACGGTTTTGGCGCTCAGTCTGGTGAGCTTCTTCTCACCGTCACCGGCGCGGTCGCAAACCTCAACAAGCGGCGAAGATCCCGCTCTCCGGTCACGCATGGAATCCTTTGCCCGAGCTCGCGAGTTCGGGGATATCGAAGTGCTCAGAACGTTCCACTCTTCGTCGAGCTTGGCTGTCGTACAGGATAGTTTGAAAGCAAAACATGCGCGGTTTAGGAAGAGTTTCCCCTTCGCTCCTATGATTTCGACCGACTCGGCGTTTCGGCGATTTGTCCTTCAGGACTTTTTCGGACCTCCAGACAAGGCCTTAGAGGACCGACTAGTGGAAACGTCGGCACGCGCTTACGCCCTTATCGAGGGTGCCGACTCGTTGAGGGCGCCCCTCGTCATTATTGCCGAGTACTTCGATTTCCCGCCTGCCTCCGTTGTAGTCTCAAGAAGCGCGTTTTCGTTCGCACGCGGCGACAGTTCCGGGGCGGCCTACTACCTCAGCGAAGACTGGGAATTGCCTGTCACCAAGCTCCGAATTCCAAAGCGATACGTCGTGGAATGGTTCCGGTCGCGAAGCGGGACTTGGCTCCTCAACAAGGTACGTTAACCCGTATCATTAGCCCCGGTGCACGTCCCCGCCAGGCACGCCCAACTCGCCCAGCGCGTGGGCTTCCGCAGCGGCTTGAGCGAGCACTGCATCGGGCTTCCGTGCATCTTCTCCGTCCTCCAGCACTTCACTTTCGCGCTTGGTGAGTGCGCGGAAAGGTTTGAGTCCCGCCGTGGTGACGATGCCATAGCCGGGCGTGCCTGCGATCTCAGTGTAGTCACGCCGCTCGCGCAGTCCGTGTTCGCATCGCTCGACGCTTGGCCGCCGAGAGCGCATGCGCCACAGCATCGGCAGTGACGAGGCGACATCTCGTCGTGGCTCTTGCACAACGGCGAGCGATGGAGCCGTTAACGCAAACCTATCCGCAAGCGCGACAGCCTCTTCACGAAGAGCCTCCAGCTTTCTGGCGCGGCTGTTCAATGTGGTGATGGCCTCACGAAGGGCCGCTAGTGCTAGTTGAACGCGCGCT
>JALYJX010000218.1 GCA_030775065.1 Gemmatimonadota bacterium
ACACCATTCTCCTTGCGACCCTCGATGAACGGGACTACATCATCCGCGGGTAGACACCCCAAGTGTTACCCATGTACTTGGACAATTGTGTTACCCATGTTCCCGGCTACTCACGGGCGCGATTGCTCCGGCGGCTGGGCCCGACATGCCCCATGAGTCATGGCCGTCGCTGCGGAAGAGGTTCATGCGCGCCGAAGCCCGCACGTCGTGCTCCAACCGGCTGATGCTCCAGCCGACCTGTACGGCGAAGCGCTCGCTCCACGCCCGGAGCACGGCGAGCGGGATTACGTGGCTCTCGTCGTCGAATTCGAGCAGCAGTCGCGCCTCATCGACGAGGCCGAGCTGGCCGGCCATCTGCTCAAGGCAAGCCCGCTGGTTCGTGAGCGTCTTCCGCGCCCACACGGCCCGTTCGCCAGAAAGTTCAGCGAGGAGCGTAAGCGCCACGGTCCCGCGCGTGGTTGTAGGCGAGAGCAGCGCCGGCGACGGCAGCCCTGCGAGGAACGCTGGCACGTCCGCGCGCGGCACCGAACGCCACGACGGGGTAAACTGATAGGCCTCCTCACCTAGGCGGAGCATGCCGGGCGGCGTCGAACCGCGGTAGGGATGCGCGGCGTCCTCCTCGAAGCGAAGGAGTGCGAACGCGAGCGAGGCCGCCTGCAGGAGAAGGTCGTCCGGGTCGAGACGTGGAGCCGTCATACATTCTCCTTCACGTCGATAGGGTTGAAGCCCGCATAACTAAATATTAGGCGGCCGGCGGGCGGAACGCTCCGTTCTGGATTCGCAGGGAAACGACGACCTAGGCCGGAACCTGCAGCGAGAGAGGAAGGTCCGGATTCATTAGGGAGCTGCCGCCATCGACGGAGACAGCTTGCCCCGTGACGAATCGCGCTTCGTCAGTACAGAGCAGCGCGCAAACATCGGCGACATCGGCCGGCGTGCATCGCCTTCGCATTGGCGTCCAACCGGCTTCCGCCCAATCCTTCAGGGCATCCTGCAAAGCTTGAGGTGTCTGTCCCAGCACGGTCGTTTCATCTGAGAACCCGGGGCTGACCGTATTCACGGTTATGCCATGGCGCCCCAGTGCGACGGCGAAATACCGGGACATGCTGTCGAGGGCCGCCTTGGCGGATCCCATGCCGACCCATGGTTGCCAGCCGCCGGTCCGCCCTCCTGGAGAGTACGTAATCGCGAGAATCCTGCCGCCTCCGGTCATGTACTTTGCAGCTGTCCTCGCGCAGACAAAGAATGCTCGCGCTTGAGTATCGAAGGCGAGCTGCCACTTGGCGAGCGGAACCTCAGTCGACAGCGTGTGCTCATAGATCTCTTCCAGCGGAGGGATCACGCTGTGTATGAAAATGTCACAGCCACCGAGCTTCTCTGCCGCTTCTTTTACGATGTTCTCGGCCACGGTTGCGTCGGATAAGTCGCCCTGCACCAGAAAGCCCATGGCGCCAGCACTTCTGACTTGCGACATCGTTGTTTCCGCTTCCGCCTTACGAGTACGATAGTGCACGGCGATCTTTTTGACACCCTCTGTAGCCAGTTTGACGGCAATCGCGCGCCCAATGCCACGAGAGCTACCGGTGATGAGGGCAGTGCTGAAGGGTATGTCCATGTGCTCTCCTCGATTGTTGGATGATCGTGTGAATCACGGAGACAACGAGTGCGGTGCCAAACTGTGCCTGACCGTCTAACGCATCAGTTAAGCTGCAAGCGAATCATATAGTAGCGAGCGAAGCGAGCAACATCAGATCGCTTGTCAGCTTCAACGAGTGTCAGGCTTGCATCGATTCCTTCAGACTCCGATTACTGCCGACTAATCCGGACGAAACGAAGGTCTCGGACCGAATCCTCGCCGGGCGGCGTCGATACCGTTAGATGGGTGAGCTTCCCTGCACCATCGCGATGGAACCGAAGTTGTGCGATGAACTCGTTAAGCCATGGCCCGAACCCGCGTACGAATTGGTCGCGCTCGACGGGCCGCAAGGTGAGGTCACGTTGGCCACTCCGGCTCAGGACGAGCCTCTCGCCGCGGAGATCGATGTGCCAGCCCGCATCGAGTTCGTCGCTGAACCAGGTACCCGTGTATTCTGTCAGCGCAGTCGCGCGCGGACGCCAGAGCGTCGAATCCACGACGCGATGAAGCGTCTCGGCTGGACCGCCATCATACCTCTCCCAGCTTCCCGTTCCTCAGCTCGATCGGCAGCAGGTTCCAAGGCTGGTCGGATGACCCATAAACGCCCACGTAACGGGCGAGCTCTGTCGGTGACACAGCGACGGCCGAGGGAGTCTCTGGTCGTGGACGCACGGGACGCATGAGGCCGCCGAGATATAAGTCCGCGACTCCCTGAGCAAGCCTCGATGGCTCCAGATTGTCGGCGTTGCAGAGCGTGGCAACAGTGAATGCATGATCCGGGAAGCGGATGATCTCCGTTCGTGTTCCTCCGGCGCTTCCGCCCCGCGCGATCGTGCGGAGCCCACGGTACATGCCAAGACGCCGGCCATAGGCATAGGGGATGGTATCGCCGCTTGCGAGCTGCGGACGCTCCAGGTTGAACGGGGGCGCTCGTCACTTACGAAACTCTCCTTCATACCCATCGGCTGTAGAACCTCGCGCTCCAGATGCTCGCCAAAGGGTATCCCGACCACGCGCTCGACGATGAGGCCGAGCAAGAGGTAATCGCTATGACTGTACTCGTGTCTCGTTCCCGGGGCGAAGTTGACCGCGCGCTGTGCTGCGATGAGGCCCAGGAACTCCGCCATACTAGTCACGGACCGTCCGGACAGCATGCTGAGTGCCGAGTAGTCGCGCAGGCCGCTCGTGTGCTGGACCAGATCGCGGATGCGAATTGGGCTCCCATAGTTCGGCAGCTCGGGTACCCAGCGGCGGACGTCGTCATCGAGCGAAAGCCTTCCTTGCTGTTCCAACATCAACACTGCGAGTGCCGTGAATGGTTTCGATGCGGAGCCGAGGGTAAAGGTCGTGCGAGGCGTGATCAGGCGGCCGCCTTCAATACTTGCGAGCAACGTAAATGCTCGCGATCCCCTCATATCCATTGGAACCATCCTCGCTCATTGGCATCAATCCGAGTGTCGACGAGAGTTGGGGTGCGGCCTAACGCCGGGCATGAGCTGCGGGCGTACAAGACCAACGTGGCGCTGCAGGCGCCACTTCTATAGCTCGCCCGTCTGCTTCATGCACAGTTATGCCGTCGCATGATGCCGTTGCCCCGACGCGCATGTCGCCTTTTTGTGTCGTGCGAATACGACGGTCACAGTTCTCGGCGAGACATTCTCGCCGCGATGTGCTCGGCCTGTCGAATCGCCAAGGCGACGATGGTGAGCGTCGGATTGGGAGCCCCACTGGTGCTGAACACGCTGCCGTCGGAGACGAAGAGATTCGGAACGTCGTGGGTCCGCCCCCAACGGTTCGTGACGCCGTCGCGCGCGTCCGCACTCATTCGCGCCACCCCCATATTGTGGCACCCGCCCTCGGGCCGGTCGAGGTCGTCCCGTATGTCTTCCGCACCGAGTGATCCGTAGATGGCGCGCGCACGCTCCGCAGCGTGGCGCTTCATGGCGACCGTATTCGGGTGCTGCGTGTACTCGAGGATGGGAACCGGTAGGCCCCGCTCATCCTTGTCCGTCGGGTGCAGCGTGATGCTGTTGCTCGCCTGAGGGGGATCCTCGCCACAGAGGAACACGGCTGCCGCGTGCGAGAATCCCTCCATCCACCGCCGCGCCTCCTCGCCCCATCCCGCAAAATCGCTGTGCCAGGATGGGGTCAGCCCCGAGGTCTCCAGGAGGTAACCACCGGCGAATCCGCGCGTAGCGTCGTGACGGTGCTCGTCCCGCACATGTCCCACCTGAGTCGTTCCGCGGTGCAAGTGAACTGGACCGGGCATGATCGCCGCCACCCCTTGGGCCATGTGCCGCATATAATTCCGACCGAGATGGCCAGAGGAGTTGGCCAGGCCGTGAGGAAAACGCGCACTCTCGGAGAGCAGCAGCAGCCTGGTCGTCTCGACGACGTTTCCCGCGACGCAGACAGCGCGTGCGCGTTGCTCCCGCAAAGCTCCGGTCTCATCAGTGTACACGACACCCGTCACACGACCAGCGGTATCGTGACTGATTCGCACGGCCATGGAGCGCGTTCTGAGCTCGAAGTGGCCCGTGCGCTCGGCTCGGGGAATCTCGGTGTACAGGGTCGACCACTTCGCGCCAATAGCGCAGCCGTGATTGCAGAACCCGATCTGCATGCAACTGGGTCGGGCGTCGTAGAGCGCCGAATTGATCGCCATTCGCGCGCTCGTGATCCGCCGGTACCCGACGCGACGCGCTCCGGCGGCCAGCACCTTGAAGTTGTTGTTCGCGGCGGACGGTGGTAATCCGTTCGTTCCCGAAACTCCCATCTTGGCCTCAGCCTGATCGTAGTACGGCTCGAGCTCCTTCAGCGTCACGGGCCAATCGATCAGTGTCGTGCCGTCCATCGCGCCGTAGGTGGTGAGGGCGCGAAATTCGTAGTCCAGGAACCGGGGGCACACGGCCGACCATCGCATCGTCGTGCCACCCACCGTCTTGCACAGCCACACGGCGGCTCCGCGGCGCTCATCATGCCAGCCCATACGCTGATCCATCAGCGGCGGATCGTTGACAACGGCGGCGAGCGACAGCCGATCACCGGCTTCGAGGCAGACAACGTCTACGCCTCGCTGCGCGAGTTCATTCGCGACAGTCCCGCCTCCAGCGCCGGAGCCGACAACCACCACGACCGAGTCGTCGGTGAGAGCGAAGCGCTTGCTCACGCGCTCTCCCGCGGCAGCCAGTCGATGTCGTTGAAGCCGCGGTGCAGGTAGCCGCCGAGCGGAGCGGATGGACCTTCATATCCGATCAGCCGCCACACCTCTGGCCGTTCATACAGCTCAGCCGTGACGGCTTGCCGCACTGTATCGAAGAACGCGCCAGTCTCCAGCGTGCGGAGCGCCTGTATCTGGACATGTGGCGGTGCGTTGCGCCAGTCTCCATCGGCTGCTCGATCCAGCTGCCGGAGGCCATCTCGCAGGGCGGCCGCGAGGGCCGGGTCCTGGTTGGCGCGCCGTTGGAGCGATTCCAGGACCGCATCATACGTTGCATCCGGGAGGGCGTCGTGGGGATAGAGCAATCGCGCCATGCGCGACAGGCGACGCCGTTGCTGTTCATCAAGGCCGACGTCGCCCGTGCACCCGGGAAGGAGCAGAAGCAATACCGCTGTCGTCGCGGCCGTCACAAACGCGCGTCTGTCAATGAGTACAGGTTCCACGAACAGCCTCCTCCATAGCGCCGGCTCGTGTCGGACAGTTGCCGACTCGCGTGATATCATAGCTCCAATTCATACATGCGCCGATGTTGCCTTCTTCTTCAGCACATCGGTCAAAGCCATAACTGAGAAGATGCTCCCAGAACGGCATAACGCCAAATGCTAAGCTGCAAGCGAATCATATGAGAGCGAACGAAGCGAGCGAGTGTTAGACAGCGGGCTCGAACAATGTTCGTCCTTTCAGCCGAATAATCGACTAATCGGCAGTGTGTTTCGATGTGCACATCGAATCAGGCGGCTGGAACAATCGCATCGAATGTCGTCGCAAGGTCGCTTTCATTTGCGTGGGATGCCAACTACACCCGTCGTGAGCGCATCCACCGATTCTTCTCACAGCGGACGCAACGGATGCGTCACTCGTCGTCGAAGCCACAGCCGGGCATCGATGTGCCCCAGGCGTGTCGTCGGCGGAGAGGTGATGTTGCCGTAGGGCCGATGCGGTAATGAAACAACGGTTTCCCGGGGTCGTACGGCCCATCATAGAACGCTTTGCCTTCCCGGGATTTCCGTGGATAAAGTCACGATCGCGACATCGTCCGGAACACTCTGGCTAACCCTCATTTCGCACTTCGGGGTCGGCCTGATTGCACTCGTGAGCGGCGCGATAGCTCTCGTCGTGGCCAAGGGCGGCAGGCTGCACAAGAAAAGCGGCATCGTGTTCACAGTGGCGATGATCGGCTTGGGTTTGTCGGCCGCTGCGATCTCGGCGTACGCGGGAAAGTCCATCACCGGCGGGATTTTTGTCGTCTATCTCGTATTTACAGCAATGACGACAGTGAAAGAGCTGCCCGGAAGCAGCCGCACGCTTGACATTGCGCTCATGGTCCTCGCCTTTGGACTCGCTGCTGAAATGTTGTGGTCTGGTTTTGTTGTGTGGGGTTTGCCAGGGCACAGCTTCCAGGGGGTTCCCGCCGGAATGATCTTCTTTCTGGGGACGATCTGCCTGCTCGCCGGCATCGGAGACGCGAGAATGATTCGAGAAGGTGCACTTCGCGGTCCTCGTCGTCTCGCGCGACATCTCTGGCGCATGTGCTTCGCGCTCTTCATCGCGACGGGTTCCTTCTTCCTCGGTCAAATGAGATTCCTGCCGGAGTCACTGCAGTCGTTGCCGCTGATGATGGTTCTTGGAATTGCGCCGTTGCCAATCCTGCTCTACTGGATGTGGCGTGTGCGGCTGCGTCGTCGGCTCAGCGGTTTGATTGTCGCGCCGAGGGCGGCGACGACCTGAGCAGTTAGATGACCGCGTGAGTTCGGCGCGAGAAGATCAAAGCCGCCAAGCGAGCGTGAGTGGCAAGATCCCGTGCGACGACCCAAGACGC
>JALYJX010000219.1 GCA_030775065.1 Gemmatimonadota bacterium
ATGCGCCGATCGTCGCCGCGGGCAAGACGGACCTCATCCTCGCGACGCTCGCCGAGCAGCTCGGCGCGGCCGGCGTGCTCGCGCCGGATGCGCGCCTCGACCGCGTCGAACTGCGCGAGCCGCGCGACGTGGTACTCGCGGAACGCTGAGACATGCTCGCGCGCCGCGGCCGGTTCGCCCTCCGGCGCGAAGAAGAGCTTGAGCAGGATCTCGATGCGTCCGACTTCCTGATCGGCGGGCTCGCCCAGCCACTCGGCCAGCGCGGCGCGGCCCCGGGCGGTGATCACGTACACGGTGCGCCGAGGGTGCGTGCCGCCGCGCGCGCTCTGCGGGGCCGGGGCGACGAGCCCCTCGGCGGCAAGCTTTTTCAGGATCGGGTAGATCTGGCCGTAGCTCTCGTTCCAGAAGAAGCGCACACTCTGGTCAAAGAACGTGCGCAGGTCGTAGCCGGACATCGGCTTGATGGTCAGCGCTCCCAGCACCGCGTAGCGACTTCTGTTCTCTCGCATCCTTGGGCCTTATATCTAAAAGATATATTGTGAAGATATATTGTTGCCGTGCCGCCGGAAGTCGCCGGCGAATGCCCTCGTTCGGGTACCATCCGCGCGACTGCGCGCCACCGATTGCCCGCGCTACCATCGCCCTCACAGCAGGTGGGACTTTGGCACCAGACAAGATACTCCTCATTGTCCACATCATCGCCGGCTTTGCCGCGTTGACGGCCGCCGTCGTGGCGACCCTGACCAAGACGCGGGACCTCGCGCATCGATGGCACGTGTACAGCGGCACGGTGTTTTTCTGGGGCATGATGGTCGTTTTCCTCACCGCTCTCCCTCTGGCGGTAATCAGGCCGAACACCTTTCTGTTTCTCATCGCCATTCTGAGCTTCTATTTTGCCCTCGCGGGTTGGCGCTACGCCACGCACCGGCGCGGCCCCCCGCGGCCACTGGACTGGATCAGTGCGATTGTGATGGCTGTCGCGGCTGGCATCATGATCATGTTTGGCGTGTTCATGCTCAGCCGCGGGAATATGAACGGGATCACGATGATCGTCCTGGGTGTTATTGGCGCGGCCCTCAGCATCGCGGATCTCCGCACCCTGCACCGGGGTGGGGCGAAAGGGCCAGAGCGGATTGCGCAGCATTTGACTATGATGCTGGCGGGCGCCATTGCCACCATGACTGCCTTTGTCGTAACCAACGTACCTGTGAAGCCCGCGTTCATAGTATGGCTGGCACCGACGGGCGTGATTACGCCCATCATTATCGTGTGGAGCAGGAGAATACGCGCGGGGAAGAAGCCCAAAGGCATGCCCGAGTTGTCGTAAGTCGAAAACCCAGTGATCTCCGCAATCAAGGCTCGGACGCGATGAAACCGAACATTCGCCGCCACTTTCTGAGGACAGCAGCAATCGCCGGTGCCCTTCTCTGCTTCACTGATTGCGCCTCGAGGACAAACCCGATTAACCCGGCGGACCTGACGGATTTCGCGACTCGCTACGCGGCGGCCTGGAGCAGCCAGGACCCTGCCAGGCTTGCGTCGTTCTATGCCGAGAGTGGCTCGCTGACGGTGAATACAGGTGTCCCGTCAGTCGGGCGCGCGGCAATTGGCGCGACCGCCAGGGGATACATGACAGCTTTCCCGGACATGGTCGTCAGGCTGGACTCGCTGAGGCAGGATGGCGCCAGGACAATCTTCCACTGGACGTGGACCGGGACGAATACGGGCCCCGGGGGCACCGGCAAGTCGGTGAACCTGAGCGGGTACGAGCATTGGACCATCGGCGCTGACGGTCTCATTGCGGAGTCAAGGGGACATTTCGACGAGGCAGAGTACCAGCGCCAGGTGAGGAGCAGGAAATAGAAGACGCTTAGAAGGTGGATGCGATTCCTGATGCGGAGCTCGCCGCCATCGCCACGGCTTGGGATCGGGCTGGTGTCTTGCCAGGAACCGCGGAAATCGTATTATGGACTCTTCACGCGGCGGACCAGCGCTTCACCGCGATCCTTCACTCACCGGGAGGCCGAATGGCAGTAGAGATGGTCACCAGTGGAATTCATCATTTGGCCCTGCGCGTGAGCGACTACGATCGCTCGAAGCGCTTCTACACCGAAACCCTCGGGTTCCCGATCGCGCTGGAGAAGGGCGGAATCCTGATTTTCATGGCCGGCAGCACCCCCGTTTCCATACGCGGCCTCGCCGAAGCTTCCCCAAAGAACGATGCGTTCAATCCATTCCGCCTGGGACTCGATCACGTCGCGCTCGCCTGTGGGGATGAGGCCGAGCTCCAGCGGGTCGCCGGAGCACTTACGGAGGCGGGGGTTGAGAACACGGGAGTCAAGATGGACGAAACTCTTGGCAAGCGGTACGTCGCCTTCAAGGACCCCGATCGCATCTCGTGGGAGTTCTACATGGATCGCGGGTGATCGATCGCGGGTGAATCGATCGCGGGTCAATCGCGGGGATCAGGCGTCAATCCCACCGCCGCCCGCCGCGCGCGAAGGATCGAGCCAATGGCTCACCGATACTCTACCACCGATTCGCGCGGTCTCGTACGCGTGATCGCTCAGGGACGCGCGGGCCGTCGCGACAGTCCGCTCGTATTCGGCACGCTCGACCTGCGACATCGCGGCATCAGTTACGTCACGCAGCGCTTCCGCGCTTCCGAGCAGCTCAGCCGCCCGCACCGCGTCGCCCTTACGCATTGCGATCGCCGCGAGTCCCGAAAAGCATGCCCCCGCGCCGCGCTTGTCCCCAAGTGCTCTGCGCAAATCCAGACTCCCTTCATACAGATCGGCCGCACGTTCGAGCTCGCCGCCCGATGCGACAATGACCGCCAGACGCCCCATGGACTCGGCGATGCCGTGCCTGTCGCCGAGTTCTCGGCGCACGATGAGGCTCTCCTCGCAGAGTGTCGTCGCTCGATCGCGGTGACCTACCGCTTGCATGACCCCGGACAGGATACTCAGCGCACGGCCAAGCGTGTATCGCGCGCCGATCTGCCGTGACAGCGGGATGCTCTCTTCCTCGAGCAGGATACCCGCCCGCTGATGCTCTCCACGATCATGCAGCAGCTCGGCAAGAATGCTGAGCGCAAACGCAAGGAGCTGTTTCTCCCCGATTGCCCGGTGAACGGCTGCTGCCTGCTCGAGCAGTGCGGTGCCACGCTCGTAGTCGCCCCGCGCCGCCAGGGCCCAACCGAGATTGCCCATCGAGAAGGCGATTCCCCGTTGATCCCCGAGCTCGCGGCGCAAGTCCAGACACTCCTCGTGAAACAAGGCCGCCGCTCCGTATTCGCACCGATGATGCGCGATCCACCCAAGATTGTTCAGAGAAAAGGCGACGCCGCGTTTATCTCCGAGCCCGCGATGCAGCCCAAGCGCCTCGACTGAGAGCGACTCCGCCTCTGCGTACTCGCCGTGCCGCCAGGCCATCCAGCCGAGATTGTTGAGCGCCGTCGCGATGCCCGGCTTGTCGTCGATTTCGCGCCACACCTGCAAGCTCTCGACGAAAACGCTGCGGGCCGCTGCATAGTCACCGTAGTTCTGCATCAGGGTGCCCGATCCGGTGAGCAGATGCGCACGGGCCGACTTGTCTGAATCGATCTCCGGGTGCGCGAGAAGTTTCGCCAGCCGGTCGCGCCCTTCACTCAGGTGACCCCGAACAAGCCAGAAGCGCCAAAGAGCGCGGCCCAGTCGAATAGCCGTCCACACTCGATCGGGGTGACTCTCACTCCAATCGAAAGCGGCCCGCAGATTATCGTGCTCGCGCTCCAGCCGCGCGAGCCAAACTGCCTGCTCCAAACCTGTTAGCCTGGGCTCAACCTTCTCGGCAAATGCGACGAACCAGTCACTATGGCGGTCGCGCATCAGCGCTTCCTCGTCACTTCGCCCCAGATACTCCATTCCGAATTCACGAATTGTCTCGAGCATTCGAAAACGTGGCTCGCTGTTTCCGTCGGCTTCCTCGCGCCGCAGCAAACTCTTGTCGACGAGCGACGACACACCTTCGAACACATCCAGCCCGGCATCGTCTTCCGCGCTGCAGACAGTTTCCACCGCCTCGAGCGTACAGCCGCCGACGAATACGCAAAGTCGTCGGAAAAGGGTTTTCTCCGCAGTATTCAGCAGGTCATAGCTCCAAGCGATCGCCTCACGCAGCGCCTGGTGTCTCGCCGGCGCATCTCGTCCACCGCCAGTCAAGAGTCCAAGCCGGCGCTCAAGCCGCCCGAGAATCGCCTGCGGCGTAAGCATCTTGATGCGTGCCGCGGCCAGTTCTATCGCCAGCGGCAGACCATCCAGTCGCACGCAGATATGCGCCACCGTCCGAATGTTCTGATCCGTTAGCGTGAAGTCGGGCTTCGCTGCGCGTGCGCGCTGCCTGAAAAGCTCGATAGCCGGAAAGCTGGCCAGCTCCTCGCGCGAGGCGAGCGATTGAAGATCGGGTACCGCGAGGGGCGGCACCTGCCACTCGTGCTCACCTGTGAGGTGCAGCACAACCCGACTGGTTACCAGCACTTTGAGGCCCGCAGAAGTCCCCAGCAAGTCCGTCACGATCGGAGCCGCCGCCACGACCTGCTCGAAGTTGTCGAGAAGCAGCAGCGTGCGTTTGCCGCGCAGGTGCGCCTTCAAGCTCTCGACGAGAGAGCGTTGACCGTCCTCACGCACGCTCAGCGTTTGCGCGATCGCGGAGGATACCAGCCCCGGCTCGGTAATCGTGGCGAGCGGCACGAAGAACACGCCGTCGGCGAAGTCGTCGACGAGGTCATGGGCCAGCTGGAGCGCCAGTCTACTCTTGCCAGAGCCAGCCGGACCGGTGAGGCTCACCAAACGAACTTCCGCACGACTCAATAGACTTCCTGCGGCAACCCGCTCGGTCTCACGCCCGACGAGCGGCGTGAGCTGTGCCGGCAAGGTGTTCAGAGTTGCGGCGGATTGTTCACGATGGAGCCCGCCCGTAGTGACGTCGAGCAGCGGGCGTTCAACGTGCTCCAACGCTCGGAGCGCTTGCGCGAACTCTGCAGCGGTCGCGAAACGATCGGCGGGAGTCTTGGCAAGCGCCTTCATTACCGCGTTCTGAAGCGGTTCGGACACAGCGGGCCTTACAGTCCGCGGCGATGGCACTGACTCAAGCAAATGCCTCGCCATCACAGCTTGGACCGATGGTCCGGTAAAGGGCTGCTCGCCAACCACCATCTCATAGAGGACGCAGCCCAGGCTGTAAATGTCGCTGCGTCCGTCGATCACGGGCTCGGCGGTTACTTGTTCGGGGCTCATATACGCCGGAGTTCCCAAAGTCATTCCGGTGTCGGTCAATCGGTCCCCTCCCGCCGACGCGAGTGCCCGTGCGACCCCGAAGTCAGCCACGACGGCGTGTCCATCAGAGAACAGGATGTTCTCCGGCTTTATGTCCCGATGTACAACGCCCTCGCGATGCGCGTAGTCGAGCGCCTCGGCCACCTCGCAGGTGATCCGTAGCGCTTCGTCGATAGGTAGCTGGCCGCGTCGAACAAGAATGTCCCGGAGCGTTCCCCCCTCGATGTACGGCATCGCATAGTAGAGCAGGCCGGCCGCGTCCCCCGAGTCGTAGAGTGAGAGGATGTGCGGGTGCTGCAGCCGCGCGATCAGCCTGACTTCACGCTGGAAGCGATCACGACTCACGGCCGCGCCGAACTCAGGATGGAGCACCTTGAGCGCAATCTTGCGATCGTGCTTCAGGTCGAGGGCCCGATACACCGTCGCCATGCCGCCGCGCCCCACCTCTGGCCCGACGGCATACCGATCGCTCAGCGCGGCTCCCAGCTGTTCGAGAACTTCGGCCATCAGGCGTCTCCAACGCGGTCGAATTCTGAACTTAGCGTGACGGAGGTTTGCGGACCACGACACTGAACAGTTATGGGCGAGAGCCCATCCAGGTTACCTATCGGATCTTATCGAACAGGACGCCGTATCGCCCGCCCCGGCAGCGCATCGCGGACAAGCTTCCCGTCGCGGATCACCGGCGTCCCATTCACGATCACGTAGCGCATTCCCACCGCCGTCTGGTTCGGCCGCGTGTACGTCCCGCGATCCGACACAGTCGCCAGATCGAACGCGATCAGGTCGGCGTCCGCACCCACCTGCAGACGCCCCTTCCGCTTCATCTGCGGCACGCTCTCCTCGAGGATCTGCGCTGGAATCAGGGTCATCCGCCGCAGTCCCTCCCGCAGCGTCACCTTCCGCCGCTCCCGCACGTAGTCGCGCAGGAAGCGGGTGTACGCCCCCGCACTGCGCGGATGCGCGAACGCGTCGGCCGGGAGCGGCCAGACGTCGCCGGTAATGGGTTGCCCTTTCGATGTCCACGGCATCGCATCCGAGGCGATGGCGCCGCCTGGAAAGAGCACTGACTGGTCGAGATAATTCTGATCAGCGGAACTGCGATCGGGACGCAGGAAGTGGGAGATGATCCACGCCCCTGGCGTTTTCGCCTGCGCCTCGGCGAGCGTGGAGTCAGTGAATGAGACGCCCGCGAGCTCGATATCGCGGGCCGTGGCGCCGCCCATACGCTCGCGCCAGTTGCCGCGGAAGATCTCCGCTCCGACGACGGTGGATCCCGCGCCGTAAGGATACGCCTCGGTCGTGATCCGCAGGCCCCGCCCTTTCGCGCCGCGCAACAGCTCGGCGATGCGCGGGAT
>JALYJX010000220.1 GCA_030775065.1 Gemmatimonadota bacterium
CGGCGCGGCCGCACTTACTGAGCTGACGCTCGCGGGTAACGAGGTGGACGAGGAAGGAAAGCTCGTCGAGCAGTACATCGGTCCAGGCCTTGGGCTGCTCGGATTCAAGAGTCTGATCGATACGCACTTCACGCAGCGCCGGCGACTTTATCGGCTGTTCGTGGCGATTGCGGACAACCCGGAGATCATGGGTCTTGGAATCGACGAGGACACGGCGATGATCGTGAAGGGGGAGATCGCGACCGTCGTCGGCCGGGGCGGGGTGACCTTTGTAGATGGTCGTAGTGTTCGATTCGACAACGCTGACGAGGTGACGAAAGGGCGCCAGCTCACGCTGAGCTCACTGCGCGTTGGAATAGTAGGAACCGGCTATACGTTCAACCTCAGGCACAGGGAGCTCGAGGCGTTGCTGGATTGAGCTCGAGGAGTGCCGGGCCACGTAAATAATCGAGCAAATGCCGATTGAAATCCGAATGCTAGGCGCCCACGACACAGAGATTCTCGCTAATGTCGCGGCGGACGTCTTCGATGGTCCGGTCGAGGTTCGATGGAGCACAGAGTTCCTCGCTGATGAAAGACATCATCTTGTCGTCGCGCTCGATGCCGGGTGCGTTGTCGGCATGGCGTCCGCCGTGCACTATGTGCACCCGGACAAGTCGCCCCAGCTGTGGGTGAACGAAGTGGGCGTCGCCGATTCGTATCAGGGTCAGGGAATCGGCCAGAAGCTGCTGGAAGCCCTTTTTGCGCACGGCCGGACACTCGGATGCAGCGAGGCCTGGGTTTTGACGGAAGAATCGAACATGGCAGCTCGGCGTTTGTACGCCCGCGCGGGCGGCGTCGAGTCACCTGCCTTGATGTACTCATTTCCGCTCGACACGCCGCAATGACATCTCGCTGACCTGCTGCGTCCGCTCGTGAACCGCTAAGTTCCATATAGATGAAAGACCCCATAAATCCGGTTGCATCCGCCTGGAACACTTCGCCGACTGCCAAGGCAAAGAATGCCGTCGAGCGCTCGGTCACTGCCTTGCTCGACGAGCTCGCGCCGGAACGCGTGCTCAAGCGCGACAGACAACTCGCCGGCCCCGTGGAGCAACACCGCACGCCAACCGGATGCGTTCTCCAGGCAGCCGACGCCGCAGTCAGTGTTTCATGGTTCGCCGGCGCCGGCAACGCGCTCGGTGAGCTGCGTATTGTCGTGTGGCACGGAACCGTTCAGCGCCGCGGCGCTCCTCGAAGCCAGAAAGCGGCAAAGATCATCGAGGAGCTCGTGCTGCAGCCCATCGAGCCTCCTGCGAACGACCGTTTGTGGGAAGATGCTGATGGCCGCAAATACGACACCGCTTCTCTCGCGGCGAAATCACTGGCTCTCCTGAAAGAGCAGGTCGGAGCGCGCACCTAGCCTCCCGGGCGGTGCATCTCCGCGCCGCAAAATGCGCTTATCGTCTCATCGCCCGGGTCAGTGCGCGGTCCAGAGCGTTCGCGAATGCCTGCTTTTCCCGGGGTCCGTAAGCACCCGGACCGCCCGTATCGACGCCGGTGGTTCTCAGCTCGTCCATGAAATTCCTCACCGACAGTCGCTCCCCGATGCTCTCCGCCGTGTATTCCGCGCCCCGAGGGTCGATGACGATCACCTGCTTCGGGACAAGGAGCGCCGCGAGCGGGATGTCGGCCGTCACGGCAACGTCTCCCGCCGCGGCGTGCTCAGCGATGTAGAGGTCCGCGACGTCCGGCCCGCCGTCGACACGAATCGCGGAGAGATGCGCATAGCCCAGGGGAAGCTGGATTCGCTGATTCGCAACGAGGACTGTCTCGCCCTTGGAGTATTGCATGTTTCGCTCTCTCTTCTTGATGTCCACGGCGTCGGTGACAGCAACTGGCGTTTCGCGGGGGCGTTCCGCATCGTAGGCGCATGTCGTGGACGCCCAAATACCAACTCACCATGCTTCGCAATCGCGGCTTCTTGTTCCTGCCGCTCATCGCGATTCTTCACGCATGCGCGAGCGTTCCCTCTACGGGCGCGAATGAAACCGTTGCGATCGTCGGTGTCAGCGTTGTCGATCCATCATCCATACACTCGCCAGCCACAGATCAGACCATCCTCATAGCGGATGGGCTGATCCGCGCGGTTGGTCCTTCATCGACAATCGCAGTTCCCGCGAACGCACGCCGAATAGATGCGCGTGGAAAGTTTGCGATCCCGGGGCTCTGGGATTCGCACGTTCACTTCATGAACACCGGAGTTACAGCGCTTCCGCTGCTCGTCGCGCACGGGGTAACGAGTGTCCGCGAGATGGGTGGATACATCGACAGCACGCGAGCGTGGCAGCTGCGCATGAAAGCCGGAACTCTCGTCGGCCCGCGCATCGTAACGCCAGGGCCGATTCTCGAAAGCCCTCGCTATCTGGAAGGTGTTGTGCAGCGCAGCACCGGCAGCAATTCGCAGCTGGCCCTTCGGGTGCTGCCTTACCGCCTTGGCATCGGCGACTCTGTCGAGGCAAGAGAAGCGATCGATTCGCTGGTGAAGCTTCGAGTGGACTTCGTGAAGATCAGAACGTCCGCAACTCCCGCGGCGTTCTACGCCACGCTTCGGGAAGCTCGGCGAGCGGGACTCCGCGTTGCCGCGCATCAGCCGAACGCCGTATCGCTGCGTAGCGCAATCGACTCGGGGCAGACGGATCTCGAGCACGCGATACTCCCTCCGCTGAGCCGGCTGTCCGAAGCCTCCCGCGATTCCATCTACTGGACATTTGTCAAAAAAAATGCGTGGTACACGCCCACACTCACCGTCTCGAGAGCGGTGATGCTCTCCGGCGACTCCGCAGCTCGGGCGATTTTCAGCAATGAGGCGATCCGGCTCGACGAGCGCAGAGCATACGCATCGCGCTGGCTCCTCGGCTGGTGGCGGATGCAGGTGGATGAGCGCGCAGGCGATACGTCCTCGGCGCGCGTAGCTCAGGGCGAGGAGGCATATCGAAGCAGCACGAACGACGTTCATCAAATGTACAAGCTCGGCGTCAAAATTCTCGCCGGAACCGATGCCGGCTCGGTACTCGTCTATCCCGGCTTTGGTCTGCACGAAGAGCTTCAGCGTCTGGTTGAAGACGCCAGGCTTTCACCACGCAACGCGCTCTGGAGCGCGACGATTGGTCCGGCACGGTTCGCACACCTCGATAGCCGGCTGGGCACAATCTCCGCTGGGAAGATTGCGGACATCGTTCTGCTCGACGCCGATCCGCTCACCAACATCCGCAACACACGCCGGATTTTCGCGGTGGTTCAGGCCGGCCGGGTGTTTTCGCGCGCCGCGCTGGACGCTCTTCTCAGCGAAGTGCGATCAGCCGTGGCGCATTGAGACTCTGGGCGCGGCTGCCCGTCATCGTCCGAGCCCTCATCAGCGGCGGCCTGCTGGCCACCGCTGGAACTGTCCCGTGGGCATTGATTGCTGGATTGAATCTCAAGCACATGCCGAGTGTGCCCTGGGCAGTGCCCCCTGCGGCGTTGTATCTGTGGCTGTTCTGGCGATACGCCCGTGGCGACTGGTGGCCCCGATCAACCTCTGAGGCGCGCCGCGAGAGTCTCAGGGCGAATTCTCTGCCTGGCGAAGTCTGGGGCGCAGCGATATTTGCCGGCGTCCTGGGCCTCATCGCCGTCGTGCTCCTTCTGCGTGTGATGAACCGTCTGGTCGTGCTGCCGCAGCAACAGGACGACATCTCGAATTATCCCCTGATGACGGTGGTCTTGCTGGTGGCTATGGGCTCGGTGGTCGCGGGCGTCGTCGAGGAAGGATCGTTTCGCGGCTACATGCAGGGTCCCATCGAGCGACGACACGGACCGGTGACTGCAATCCTGGTGACGGGCCTACTTTTTGGTTTCGTTCATTTCACACATCCCGAAGTGACGGTGCTCCTGATGCCGTACTACGTGGCAGTTGCCGCTGTCTATGGTGCGCTGGCTTACTTCGCGAACTCCATCCTGCCGAGCATGGTGCTGCATGCCGGCGGAAATGTTCTGGCTGCAATCGATCTGTTCGCGCGAGGTCGTTCGGAGTGGCAGGCATCCGCGAACCCCGATCCGCTGATCTGGGAAGCAGGCACGGATGCCTCATTCTGGATTTCCGTGGTTGCTTTTCTTTTCGTTGGCTCGGCGGCGGTTTGGGCATACGCAGCGCTTGGGGCCGTCGCGAGCGGCGGGCGTGACACGTCAGGCCGAGAACAGACAGATTCTTGAATCCGATGTCTGACGGTGTGCTCACGTGGTAGTTGGCTTCCTCGTCGTCGCAGCGTGCGCTCTTACGCTCGCCATGATGGGGCCCGCAACCGGCCTTCTGGTCGTGGCGATGTTGCTGTCCTACGCACTGTGGGTGCGTCGCACGGAATGGCCGCCGGTTGAAAGTGTTCTTGGAGTGTACGCCCTCGCAGTGCTCGTTCTGTGTGCCCACATGGTCGAGGAATATCTGGCCGGCTTCTACCGCGTGTTTCCGCGAGTATTTGGGGCCGATCCGTGGTCAGAGAGACGGTTCCTGATTTTCCAGTTCGTGTGGCTGACAATTTTTGTAATTGCCGGCATCGGACTCGCGCGTGGAAGACGCGCTGCATATCTGGTGGCGCTCTTCCTCGCAATCGGCGGCGGCATCGGCAATGGACTCGGACATCTTGCACTCTCGGCTCGTGAGAGTGGTTATTTCCCCGGAGCCTACACCGGCCTGCTCGCTCTCATCGCTGGGTCGGTTCTCGCGTACCGACTGCTGCGAAAACCAGCTCACATCCTGTCAGCTACGCACAACGGCGAGTCGCAAAGCTGAGTTTCGCCTGGCCGAGACCGGGAATCATCATCGCTCCCGCTACATTCCCTCCACGATGCGCTGGAATCGCGGCAGTTCTCGCAGGGAGTCCAGATCGGAGTCGTGCGCGACCCAATCCTTCTGACCATATCCCTTGTCGACAGCCTTCTCGAGGCAGTCCAGCGACTCGTCCGGTTTGCCGAGCAACGCGTACATGCAGGCAATATTGTATAGAAGAAGAGGGTCGTCGGGATTGATCGTAAGCGCTCTCCGGGCGTACTCGGTCGCCGCTTCTGCTTCGCCGAGGTTTGCCGCTGCCCCTGCGCCAAGTTGGCACGCGCGTGCATCATCGGGGTTGAGCTCCAGCCGGTCGTCGATCAGCCGAAGCGTTTTCCGGTACATCGCGCGGCTCTCCTCCTTCATTCCCATGCCCAGATAGCACTGGCCGAGGAAGTGTACCGCCTGAAAATCCTCCGGTCGAAGCGCGCAGGCTCGCTCGAAGAGTTTCGCTCCTTCCGCGAACTCGCCCTGCGCGATTCTCGCTCTCCCGTAGTGATAAACCGCTTCGAAGAGCTTGGGGTCGAGCTTCATCGCAAACTCGAACTCGCGCTCGGCTTCTGTGAAGCGCATGCTCAGTGAATGTGTCAGCCCTGAGGCGAGATGCGCCTCGGCCAGATCCGGGCCAAGCTCCAGCGCCCGGCGACTCGCCAGGTTGCCCTGCGCAAGATTCTGCTCTCGAGCGTCGCAGTTCATGTAAAGAAGCGAGCAGCTGTCAGCGAGACCAGCGTAAGCAAGGGCATAATCGGGATCGATTTCGATAGCGCGCCTGAACATCTGCCTGGCGTATTCGAGCCCGCTCCTGCTCCACTGATGAATGAACTGTCGTCCGCGCAGGTAGTACTCGTAGGCCTGGACGTTCACGGAGCGGTCGCGCTCGATGGCCTTCTTCTCGCCCTCGCTGAGTATCACGCGAAGCGCGTCGAAGATCGCCTGCGAGATCTCGTCCTGGATGGTAAACACGTCTTCCATGTCGCGGTCGAATTTTCCGGACCACAGCTGATACCCGTCGGCGACATTGATCAGCTGCGCACCGATGCGAAGCCGGTTTCCGATCTTCCGCACGCTGCCTTCGAGAACCGTCGACACCTTGAGCTTCCGTCCGATCTCGCCGATGTCCTCGCTCTTTCCCTTGAAGACGAAAGACGACGTGCGCGAGGCAACGCGAAGAGACTGAATCTTCGAGAGCGCGTTGATCAACTCCTCCGCCATGCCCTCGGTGAAATACTCGTTCTCGGGGTCGGCGCTCATGTTCGCAAATGGAAGTACGGCCACCGACTTGGCAGCTGAGACTACGGGCTGTGGCAGCGTTGCCGTATCACTCGGGGTCACGAGTGTCTCGCTGCCGAGCGCCTGAGCGAACACCGCGGTCGACGCGAACCGGTCGGACGGAATGGCGGCCATCGCTTTTGTCACGGCCTTTTCCACGTGCTCCGGAACGCTTCCGCGCACTTCACGGAGCGGCTTCGGTGCCTCAGTGAATCTTTTCGTGAGAACGGCCTGCGCCGTAGCGCCGGTAAACGGCCGCTCACCCGCGAGCATCTCGTAGAGAACGCAAGCGAGACTGTACTGGTCGCTCTGTCCATCGAGGTTGATCTCGCCCGAAGCCTGCTCCGGACTCACGTATGCGGGCGTGCCGACCATCATTCCGGTCTGAGTCAGCGTCTCCGAGGCAGCGGAGCTCACGGCCTTCGCAATTCCGAAGTCCATGACCATCGCCTCGCCCTCGTAGAGCATGACGTTTTCCGGCTTGATGTCGCGATGAACGATCTTCTGCCGGTGAGCGTAATCGAGAGCGGACGCGATTCCCTTCGCGTGACGCACGGC